>DAIQOU010000155.1:0-9492 GCA_036787725.1 Bacteroidales bacterium | reverse complement strand
GCAATTTTATTTTTTAGAACATCTCCGTACCACGGATAATTGCTTGACGCTTTGAATGCAAGATTACCCCACCCGTCTTTGGGTCCCGGGCGGGCAGAATAAATCTTTTTTAATTTTTCACCTGTACCCCAGGATGCTCCGCCAACTATAAACGAGGTATACGCCATCCAATGTTCTCCCAAGTCGTACCAACGATTGAAATTATCGTACGATCGATGGATAATGTCGCTTCCTTTGACCACAAATTTCCGGAAGAGCCCTGTTTGCCGGTCTCTTACCGCGATATCAACCACTATGTGGCGATCCAAACCGAATCCTTCTTCCCGGCAATCGATTCGCAGTTCATAACTGTCGCTGAGAGGCATGGGCGCCTCTCCCGGCAGGTCGAGGATATCCTGCCCGAATTGATTCTTTCGGATCAGTTCCGCGTGGATGTCCTCCGGACGGATTTGTTCCCAAATCATATACTCGGGCATCAGCATCGGAATATGCATCAATTCCGGAAAGGTATCGTTACGGCCGACATACAGAGAGTTGGCGTGCGGTCCCGGCGGACGGGAAGCATTGCCCAACACGGTTTGATAGGAAGCATAGCCTCTGCCCCGGACATATCCTTCGTAAGGCTCGTCGTTGTCGAGGTAATATTCGTACAAGCCGGCATCGATGATGGGTATATTTTTCGTCCGGCTCATTTCTTCCAAAAGTTATCGTGATCGATTCCGTTAAGTTTAACCACTTCGGGAGCAATCACCAAGGTGGTAACCGACCCGCGTACATTGCTTACGTTGCGGTCTATCTTGGTGCAATAAGCATCGAAAAACTCCACTTGCAACGGCGCGTTGCTCAGTTCTGTCTCGAATGTAATGGTACCGTTTCGTTTCTGAAACGGATTGGTAGCCCACTCGTAAATACTTTCTTCTACCAACTGATTCAATACCAACATGATTTGTCCTCCGCGGGTTTCATGTTGGGGTTGACCTTTATGGTCGGTTTCTTGCGTGAATCCGATGCCGAACTCTTCCACTTCATAACGGGTTCCGTCTTCGAACGTAAAATGCACTGTCATGTGCGACAGCGGTTGCAATGAGGGTATAGTAAGTGTATCCATATTATTTATTTTTTAGATATATAAATGACTTCATCTTACCCACTTATTTTTATAAGTGGCACTGCTGAGTCGTCCCAACTTAATCTCTTCAGCCTGAATCAGCAAGCGGGTGGAAGTATATCCCTGCCCCCGTTGCATGTAGTTGATCTGCATGCCGATACAGGCAGCGTTTTTGAAGATCAACCGGTCGATTACTTGATTTTCTTCATTGACGGTGAGGATGGCCCCGCTTTTGTATACTCTCGGACGCAGTCCCCAAAAGATAATGTCGTCCGGCGGAATTCGCGACAAGGTTGCCGTAACGGATCCGCCGAAGATCTCGGTTTGCGGTTTGCCTTTATCGTCCAACGCTCTTTCCAACGACAGATTATAACTCAACAATTCCATCCCTCCTCCGATCAGGGCTCTGATCTCGCTTTCGGAAGTTCCTCCCGTTAATAAAAAACTCCTGTGTCCGAACATATGATTCCTTTTTTGACGGTTAATAATTTTCTCATTGGTCTGTATATATATAATAAGGTGTGCAAATTTATATTTTTTTAATCTCGTAAAAGTAAAAAAATATTCCGTAAAATAAATACATATCAGTATCTATCTTTCATGAATTCGTTGACCGGACGATTATTTCACGACTGCGGGTTTTCCGGGTTATACGACCGGGTATTTTCATTTTGCTGCAAAATGCGTTTTCGTTTTGCTGCAACTTGCAACTCCGTTTTGCTGCAAAACGGCAGTAGTATTTTGCAGCAAAATGAATTCGTGTTTTGCTGCAATTTAAAGTTGCATTTTGCAGCAAAACGAAGTTGCCACTCACGGCGAGTCCGGAAAAGGTTTTCGAAATACCATTGAACAAGTTGTTCCGGCAGAGTTATATTTTTTTATAAAATATCTTTTTTGGAACGTCAAATTATGACGGTTTACTCTTTTATATTTATTTCATCATTCATTAATAACAAAAATAATATATCTAAAAAGATCAGGTTCTTACAGCGATGCATATTTACCTTCGACAAAATTAATTCGCATCCGTATATAAGTAAAGAAGAATTGGAAAGTGCAGTCGAAAATGAGTTGTATACCTCCAACGGCGTGGAAGATACCGGTATCAAATCCCGGACCATCGAGCACGATTTGCACGAAACACCTAATTCTCCGGCAATGTGCAAAGAAGAAAAATGCAATTCGGACCGGGAAATACCGGGGCCGTTTGAGGCACTCTCTTCTTTATCCGTAAAACCGTTCCCGATCTGACTATATTCAATCCTATATTGAAAAATAGTGTTTAATTAGCCGAAAGGGAATAAGGTTTTTCCGACTCACCAAATAATCGTTTCTTATTTGGTGAAGAGGTCATTTCAAAAACGAGTTCTCCTCCGTTTTTAATGTCATCATAGTTAATATATGCGTTGGAATAGGGCTTCCCATTCAGTTTAACCGATTTCACATAACGCATTTTGTCACTTACTTTATCGGCCTTTATTTCCAAATACTTGTTTTCTCCCACTTTTATTTTCATATAAGGAAAATAGGGAGCACCCAATACATATTGATTGGATCCGGGACAAACCGGATAAAAACCCATGGAAGAAAAAATATACCAGGCAGACATTTGGCCGCAATCATCATTCCCGCATAATCCGTCAATGGAATTACGATACATCCGGTTCATAATTTCACGGATCCAATACTGCGTTTTCCATGGTTGTGAAGTCCAGGCATACAAATAAGGAATGTGATGACCGGGCTCATTTCCATGCACATAATTACCCATAATACCTTCTCTGGTCACATCTTCGGTATGTTCAAAAAATTCATCGGGCAAATGCATGGTAAATAACGAATCCAACCGTTGAATAAATTGGTCATTCCCTCCCATTTGTTCAATCAATCCTTTCACATCATGCGGAACATAAAAAGAATAATTCCAAGAATTACCTTCAATAAAGCCTTCTCCATGAGTATTCAACAAATTAAAAGGTTCTTTCCACGTTCCGTCACTTTTCTTCGCCCGTACGAATTGAAGCCCGGGATCAAATACATTTCGATAATTCAACGCTCTTTTTTTATAAGAATCTGCCACCGTTGAATTATTCATTTTCATTGCCGTATTGTAAATAGTCCAATCATCGTAAGCATATTCCAACGTAATGGAAGAACTGTTTCCGTTTTTGTCAAATGGAACATATCCTAATTTTTTATATTCGGCCGTACCATCATAATAATCTACATTGGAACTGTTCAACATGGCTTCCAATGCTTTTTCTTTATTAATTTCCAATCCTTTATCAAGCGCATCTGCCAATACGGATACCGAATGGTAACCAATCATACACCAATTTTCATTGCCCATATGAGACCATACGGGTAATGCTTTATGCACACTTTGTTCGTAATGTGCCAACATGGAATTGACAATGTCCTTGCTCCTATCCCGATTAATAAGATTAAACAACGGATGTAACGCACGATAAGTGTCCCATACCGAAAACACGGTATAATTAGTGAAATCCCGGGAAGTATGAGTATTATGGTCTATTCCCCGGTATTGTCCGTCAACGTCCATATATATTGAAGGATTTATCATGGTATGATATAACGAAGTATAAAACATGGTTTTCCCATCCTTTCCACCCTCTACTTCAATAATATCCAACTCTTTCTCCCACTTGGAAGAAGCCTCCGACACAAGCCGGTCAAACGATTTTCCTTTTGTTTCCGATTCCAAGTTCATCACGGCTCCACGCGTACTCACGGCAGATAATGCCACTTTCATTTCCAGCGGAACCGTTGCATCCGAATCAAATTCAAAATGTACGACTATTTTTCGTCCGGCTATTTCCGGGAAATTAGTATGAAGGTTAAACTTTCTCCAAAATCCGACATATTTCGGTTTCTCTTTGTCTACATAACCGTAATTTTTAATGGGCTTTGATAAAGAAATGGCAAAATAAGTATAATTTTCTCTTGCCCAACCATTGGTAATACGATAACCGGTGATCAATGTGTCATTTTCTACACGAAGGCTCGCCCACAAGGTCTTTCCGTCGTAATTATAAATACCATGTGTAAGATCCAACAATATTTTCTGAACTTCATTGGCAGGATAAGTATATTTATGTACTCCGACTCTTTCGGTAGCAGTCAGCTGAGCTTTTACTTTGTAATCATCCAAAGTCACTTCATAATATCCGGGACGGGAAACTTCGGTATCATGCGAAAAACGAGAACGATAACCGGCATTCGGGTCATCCGCAGTTCCCGGATTGAATTTAAGCTCTCCGGTAACCGGTACAATAAGAATATCCCCCAAATCGGAATGTCCCGTACCACTGAAATGAGTATGACTGAATCCGACAATGGTTTTATCGTCGTATTGATAGCCGGCACAATATTTATAAGCATCCTTTTGATACACTCCATTTATATTGTGAGGAATGGTATCCGTATCGGGGCTTAACTGAACAATTCCGTGAGGAACACAAGCTCCGGGAAAAGTATGCCCCATTTTTACGGTTCCTATCAACGGGTTTACATATTGAATGTTAGTTTGAGCAACTCCGATTCCCATACAGGATATCAAGAGGAAAAAAATAATGAGTTTATTAATTTTCATATTATCTTGCTAAATCGGTTAATAAATACAATTAAACAAACGCAAAAATAGTATAAAAAAGCAGGAAGATATTCTTAAGAACCGGATTTATTTTAAGTGTTAAAGAATCACTTGTTATAAATCAAATCAATAGGCATTACGACAAAAACAATACTTATAAGTATTGAAAAACAACGCTTTATTTGCAAAGAAAAAGATCAAGTCCGATTAACCGGGAGATACGGTCCAAAGCAACAACCGATAAAGATCATCCGGACAAGAGATCAAGACCAAAATAGCCGAACTGAAAGAAAAACAACTTATTTTGAATGCACATACAGGACAAACCGGGACACAATTAAACATAATAGAAACCAAATCCCGGGCATATTTGAATCGATCTCAACGATAATTTCCAAATAATGCGATCTGAGCAGGCTTCAACCGGGGTATGAAAAGCATCTGCCATAATAATCACAAAAAGCAACAACTCCTCATAAACACTATAAAAGGGCTACATTGTTATCATTTAAAATAGCATCTGTATTTGGTAAGAAACCGGCTCTAAATACAAGAAGAATAATTTTCAACATCAGGAAAAAAATAAATAACCGGACATTTATTCTGCCGGATAAAAAATTATCATATACATTTGTAACATAAAATCTCTGAACCCCGGGATAAGCCCGATATCAGAAATAAAGTATAATTTTATTTAGACTGAAAACAAATGGAAAATACATTGAAAATCGTAGCAATTGTTACTATTAGAGAAGAAAAGTATAAAGAAGAAGTGATAAAAGCACTTCAAGCTGCTGTAGACGGAACACGAAGGGAAGAAGGAAATATTTCGTATGATTTGCATCGGAATATAAACGATCCCTTGTCTTATGTATTAATAGAAGTATGGAAATCTTCCGAAGCCATTGCTCTCCACAATCAAACACCTCACTTCACAACATTGGTGAAAGAGTTGGATGGCAAAGCCGATCTTTCTGTGTGCACCATAGAACACGTATATTGAGTTTTCTGATTTTCTGCCGGGCATTTCCGACAAACGAAGAAGAAAGGATAAAATAAGATACTGAATAAAACGATATAATATCCTATTGTATACAAACTCTAATAAATACCGTAAAGATTAATTAAATAAATGAAAATAGATAAAGAACTGTTGGCCGGGAAGAAATGGGCTTTTATTCTGATATTTTATATTTTGCTATTTGTTCCCTGTTTTTATTTTTGGGCGGATAACATAAATCTTAAAGACAAGTGTATGGCTTGGATCACTTGTTTAGTCGTGGGCATTGCCCTTTGTTGTATCGATTTATTTCTAAAAAAAAGAGGGGAGAAGATTTTTCTGACTATTTTATTTCTTCTTTCGATTGCTCCCAATTTAATCGTTTGGAGTTATCTTTATATGTCGAATATATGTATGAAACGAGATATGTTTTGGGTTATTTTCACCACTCATGCGGGAGAGTCCAAAGAATTTATATCTCAGTTCATTTCTTGGCAAATGGTCACGGTTGGTGTCACTTACCTTCTACTGGGAGTATTTTTTATAATAAAAGCACATTCCAAACGAAGTGTTCCCATTAAAAAATATTGGGGATGGTTTGTACTTTCCGTATCTGTCGTTTTGACAAGTATTATATTACAATATTTGGTTCAAGCCATTCCTACTTTTGATTTTTATAAAAGTCGAATCCTTTATTGGAGAGCCAATATAGTTTTCCAACAAGAAAAAGAACTCCGGAAAAATCTTAAAATGGATGTGCAATGTACATTGCCGGATTCGACCAATCATGTTTTTGTCGTTATACTTGGAGAGTCTGCGACAACCTGTCATATGAGTCTTTACGGTTATTTTAGGGAAACCACACCCCGAATGGATGCACTCAGGGATGAGTTGGATGTCTATACTGATGTGATAACTCCGGACACACATACTTTCGGAGTGATGCGAAAGGTGCTTACTTTTGCCAATCATGAACATCCCGAATATTTTATGCAGAGACCTTCTGTTGTGGAAATGTTCAAATCTGCCGGTTTTGAAACCTATTGGATATCAAATAAAGCTTTTCTGACAAAATGGGGAGGAAGTTATGGTATAATTGCTGAAGAAGCCGAGCATCTTTATGATTTAAGCATGGTGGAAAAACCGGATGAGATCGTTCTTCCTTATTTAAATGAAATATTGAATGACAGTATTCAAAAGAATAAAGTAATTTTTATCCATCTGATGGGGAATCATCATGCTTACAATTGTCGTTATCCCAAAGAATACGAATATTTTGATCATAAGAAAAACAAGGATCTTCCGGATTTGGGGTTCAGAGACGATTACATGAAACAAACGATTGATGAATATGATAATTCCATTCGATATGGCGATTATGTTTTTGATTCTATCCTCAAACAAGTTAAAACAGCCGAAACATCTTCTTATATTTTGTTTTTCTCCGATCATGGAGAGGAAGTTTATGACACCCGTCCTGTCAGAGGCCATTTAATGTCCAATGTTTATCCTTGCCAAAGCAAAGTTCCTTTTGTTTTATGGCGTTCGGATTCTTATAAGGAGGAAATGCCCGGATTGGTCATAGACACTTCTCGCCCTTACAGTATAGAAAATGTTATTTATTCTTTATCGACGCTCAGCGGATTTGAATACGACGGAAATAATAAAGAAGAAAGTATCTTTTCTCCGGAATACAAAGATCCCGGAAAAAGGCTGGTCGGAAAAGAATATTATGATGATATTTTGAAGAAAACAGAGAACATACAGTAAAGAGATTCTTATGGTTGATTTATCAATCGGTTATTCCGTCAACATAGGTTTTCACGGTGGATGGTCACCGTGAAAACAAAGTCTCTCAAATTTCATCCGGCCAGGGAACCGGCCGACCGGTTGATTTAAACAACGGCCGTTGAGCGTCTGCCTTTCGAAGGTAATTTCCCAAATCGGCAGACAACTCTTTAACCAATCCGGTCTCCTTCGTTGCTTGATTTTGTTTTTCTCCAATATCTTCTTTAATATTAAATAATTCCTTTTTGCCTGTCTCATAATAATAAATCAGCTTCCAATCTCCTCTACGCACCGAACAGGAAGGGCCGATACCGGGACCGGTATTTCCCCAAAGGTTTGGAAAATTCCAATACAAACTGCGCCCGGAAGAAGGATCACCTGTTTGAGTCAGTAGCGGCATAAAACTAATTCCATCTATCGGTTGAACGGGATCATATTCTTCAACGCCTGCCATTTCCAATAAGGTCGGAAAAAAATCTTCTATAATTAAATAGCTGTCACAAACAGAACCGGCTTTTACCTTTCCGGGCCAACTGACGATCATCGGTTCCCGTATTCCTCCTTCATAGGCCGATCCTTTCCCGCTGTTTAACGGATAATTCTGAACATGCAATTCCCCTTCTCTCCACACGGGAGAAGAAGAAAGTCCTCCGTTGTCTGACATAAATATAATAACGGTATTATCCGTCAAATCATTTTCTTCCAGATAATCCATCAAATCACCCAAGCTTTTATCCATTCCTTCAATCAAAGCCGCATAAGCAGCCTCTTTCTCTCCCAACCCTTTTTTCAAATACTTTTCATAAAAACGCATGTCTTTATCTATGGGGATATGAATGGCATAATGAGACATATGCAGGAAAAAAGGTTGATTATAGTGTCGAGCCTTTTCTAACGCTTTTTTTGCTTCCAATGTCAACGCTTCTGTAGCAAAAATATCCCGACCATGGTATTGTTCCAATCCGGGAACGGCAAAAGAAGGAGAAGATCCGTCTTCCCGGTTTCCGAAATTCTGCTCTCCCAAATAATTGGCAATCCCTCCCCCGGCATGCCCGGCAATATTTACTTCAAAGCCGAAATGATGCGGATTTTCACCGGGAGTATCCACTGCTCCGAAATGTGCTTTTCCGCAATGAATGGTATGATAACCGTTTTGCTTTAAAATAGAAGAAAGGGAAGTGACCCGGTAAGTATATTCTATTCCGGGAATTTCACATATCCCGTTCACATTCCATTTGGGAAATTCCAATATCTCACTTTCCAAGTCGGTCGATTTATTCTTAGGATAAGTCCAGTTGGTTACCCGATGACGGGCTGCATTCATCCCGGTAATCAAACTGCATCGACTCGGAGAACTGACACTGCAGGCATACGCTTGGGTAAACATCATCCCTTGACGAGCCAATCGCTCCATATTCGGAGTTTCATACATGTTATTATAATGCGTTTTTCTTTCCCAAAACGGCAAGGAGGTATCCTGCCATCCCATATCATCGACCAAAAAAACAACAATATTGGGACGTTCGGTCCGATTATCGGCATATACATTTCCTTGAATACTTAATAAGGGCAGTGCGGTTAACGGGAAAAGAAGTGTTTTATTCATCTGTTTCTATCTTTAGTAGTGAACAAAAGTAAGAATTTCGAATGAAACAGACAACGTTGTTTCTTTTTCGAGACAAAAAATACGGGAAACTTATTCTTTTTTGCAACATCTCTTTTTTTCTCTTGTCATACTTATAGAATTAATATATAAAAAGAGACAATATGAAGACTATCGATTTATCCCAATCCCGGCAATCATTCTATCGACAGGATGTTTACGAACGAATTTACAAGAAAACATTTTCCTAATGTGTAACTTTTTTTCTTTTCCTTGTCATACATATAAAACTAATATATAAAAAGAAATAATATGAAAACTATCCGATTTATTGCAATCACAACAATCATCCTATTAACGGGAGCTTTAGGAACACATGC
>DAIQOU010000672.1:0-2622 GCA_036787725.1 Bacteroidales bacterium | reverse complement strand
TATTACGATTGGAGAATAATAAATTGAATACGTTTCCAACGCAACGTAAAATGATTTATGCTTTGAATCGCTACCGGGAAAAGTCTGTGTCGGAGATATCCCGGCAATTGAATCTCAGTCGGCGCACTGTCGAGAACCATTTATTGCTGGGACGTAAAGTAATGCGAACTTATCTGAAGAAATGTGTATAGAATTAGGTGATATGTTAACTTATAATTAATTAAAAGAAATGCATATGAAAAAAGTAAATGAAAATCAAGTAGTCGGAAAAAGGAGAATGAGAGCGAAGTATAATAATGAAAAATCTTAAAAAAGGTCAGATTATGAAGAAACTGTATTGGTTAGTGATGAGTATTTTACCCTTTGTCCTCGCTTCGTGCGGAGATGAAACGGAAGGTAAAATCGATATCAATGATGCGGCACCCGCAAAAGTCTCGAATGTAACCGCTTCTTCCGGTCCGGGCGAGGTGTATTTAGCTTGGCAAAATCCGTCGGACCCGAGTTTTATGTATGTTAAGATAGAGTACATTAATTCGAAAGGAGAAAAAAAATATCAACTTCTTTCTAAGGAAAGAGTAGGAGACGACAATATAGCTCGCGATACTATCAGAGGTTTTGGAAGCACGGAAGAGAAAGTATTTTCTTTTTTTGCTTGTACGTTGAGAGGCACCCATCAAGGGGCTGTGGATATTAAGCAAGCCCCGGAAACACCTGCTTTTGTGGAGGTGATTAAAACAATTGATGTAGAACCTGATTTGGGAGGTGTAGTTGTCAGTTGGGAGAATAATTATTTGTCCCCGGTGTATGTGGTGTTGGATTACTATTTGAAATCCGATCCGACTCAACAAGGAGTCGTTAAAATTACGGCACAGGGTAAAACTGCTGACAGTCAATTTGTACAATTAACAACAGCCGACGGGATACTGGAAGGAGAATTGTGTGTTATCAATGTGACTGCTCAAGATCAAGAAGAAAACGCATCCGAAATACGCAAATTTGAACTGACACCTAAAAGAGCTTATAAATTTTCTAAGGAAAACTGGTCATTCCCGGGATATAACGACAGTTCAAATGATGCAACGATCGGTTACAGTTCGCAGGAAGCATTAGGCGAAGGGGCCTCTCCCAATGGCCGAGTTATAGCCTTGACGGATAATAATTTGAATACTTTTTGGCATACGGCATGGAAGACGTCTTCTGCATTTCCCCATTTCTTTATTTTGGATCTTGGAGAAGATAAGGTTATTTCTACCGTCGCTTTGTTCAGGCGTCAAAGTGATCATGGTACGACAGCACAGAAAGGACACATCATTTATACCTGTTCTTCTACGGATGCCGGCGGCAGCGATCCCGATTCTTGGAATTGGGAAAACCACGGATCTTTCTCTTTTGATGTGAATAATAAAGAAGCTCAAAATTATCGTTTATCATCGAATCCCGTAGCTAGATACATTAAAGTTTATTTCGGAACGGAGCACCAAGGCACAGGCAATTTTGCAATGCTTGCCGAAATGGATGTCTATGGAGTTGATGTAGATTAATCTAATACAGAATAAATTAAAAATTCTAAATATGAGAAAACAGTTAATATTTATGGCTGCACTTTGCTTGATGGTACTATACCCGGTATATACGGTATATGCAGTCGAATCGAAGGAGCAAGAAGTAAAACAAGAGGGTAGAATAACCGGAAAAGTAGTCGATGATTCGGGTGAACCGATCATTGGAGCAAGTATACGTGTGAAGGGAACTCAAATCGGTACGGTTACCGATTTGGATGGTAACTTTTCGTTGAATGCGTCAACCGGGACATTGATTGTTTCTTATCTCGGTTATAAAACGGTAGAAACTTCCATTGCCGGAAAAAACGTATTCAATATTCGGTTGACGGAAGATTCCGAAATACTGGATGAAGTGATTATTGTCGGATACGGAACACAAAAAAAGGCGTCTTTGACAAGCGCCATTTCTCAGGTTCGGGGAGACGATGTTTTCAAAGACCGAGGGATCTCCAACCCTACTGTGGCTTTGCAAGGTGAAGTGCCGGGGCTGACAATTACTCGGAATTCAACTCGACCCGGTAGTGAAGGAGCTGCTATGAAGATCCGGGGAGATATATCCGTTAACGGAAATTCAAGCCCCTTAATATTGATAGATGGAGTAGCAGGCTCATTGGATGAGTTGAACTCTATGGATGCATCCGATATTGAAAATATTTCGGTGCTGAAAGATGCTTCCGCTGCTATTTATGGAGCACGTTCAGCAAACGGAGTGGTATTGGTGACATCCAAAAGAGGTAAAAAAGGAAAGGCGCAAATAACTTATAATGCGTCGTTCAGCAGAACGATTGATGGTATTCAACCTCCTATAACCAATAATAAAGAGTGGCTGAATATGTTTTACGAAGCTCAATACAATGATGCGGCTGCCAGTAATCCCCGATTGTCAACTCCTGAAGAAATACATCAAAATATTAATTGGTGGATATTCAACAGTTTTGGAGGGTCGACAATGGAAGGAGAAACAACTACTTATGTTGGAGAATCTTTATTCAATGCTTTACGAGATGGAAAAACATTGACATTAAAACAAGCAAACGGATATGTCGCCCGGTGGGAACCC
>DAIQOU010000154.1:1225-9516 GCA_036787725.1 Bacteroidales bacterium | reverse complement strand
AAATTTATGAATGTATTGAAGATATCTGGCCGGATTATCCGAGCAAGGAAGATTTCTTTTTTAATGAAGAAGAATATTAGAACCTTTTACAGTGTTAAAAGTTCTTGAATGATTTATGGAACTGCCGGCTCTCGGCAGTTTTTATTTTAACCATTTATTCGTTAGGTTTTTAACCGGATAGAGGGTGGCAAGAAAGCCTAGTGTTAATACCGTAACAAATATGAATGCCGAATCTGTAAAAGATATTTTTACAGGATATGCATTTACAATAAAATTCCCGGATCCCATTTTTAATAAGCCGAAATGTTGTTGGCTGAAACAAAGCAGTAATCCCGTGATGATTCCTATAATTGCTCCGACAATGGAGATCATCCAGCCTTCAAATAAGAAAATACGGGATATCAATTGATCTGTAGCTCCTAAGTTCCGAAGGATAATTACATCTTGTTGTTTTTCTATAATCATCATAGAAAGGGAGCCTATTGTATTAAATACGGCAATCAACAGGATAAAACTCAATATCAAAAAACTGATCCATTTTTCGATGTTCATCATTTTGAAAGAGCTTTCTTGTTGTTCGTATCTGTTTTTTACCTTGTAGCCATTCCCTAATAAGGTTTGTATCCGATCTCGCGTTTTATTAATGTTAACGTCTTTTCGGAGTTTTAATTCAATGGCCGTTACTTCGTTTTCATAATCAAAAAGAAGTTTGGCCAAAGGGAGGGGAACCAGGATTAAGTTGTCGTCGTAAGCAGCTTGGTTGATGGAGAATATTCCTCCTAAATAGACATATTCCTGACGGAAGGAAGAGGATGGATTCGCAAGATTAACCTTAGCATTTCGTTTGGGTGCATAAATCTCAATCGGATAGATATGTCCGAAATTAAGCCCCAATTGATAAGCTAATCCGATTCCTAAAATTCCGTAATCGTTTACTTCATCCGATAATTTGAAGTCTCCGTCAAGCAGAATACCCTCCATGTCTGTTAAGTTCGAATAATTGTCACTTACTCCTTTTAATATAGCCGGAACTTGTCTGTCATTACTTCTTACCAATACGTTGTCTTCCAACGTTTCGGATAGTACTTCTATTTCGGGCATTTTTCTCAATTGATTGATTTCTTCTGCCTGAAGATCAAATACTTTCCCTTTGACCGGAGTGATTTTAAGTTCCGGATCAAAAGAAGAGAACATTTGTCCTACCATATCCTGAAAACCGTTGAAGATAGACATGGTACATACCATTGCCATCGTTGCAACAGCTACTCCTGCAACAGCAATCAAAGAAATCAGATTAATTGCATTATGAGACTTTTTCGAAAAAAGGTATCGTTTGGCAATATGAAGAGACAGATTCAATTTTCTTTCGATTTTTTCAACAGGTTATCAATGTTGTCAAGATAGTCTAACGAATCATCTATAAAAAAAGATAATTCCGGAATTTTCCGCAGTTGCATTTTTACTCGTTGTCCCAAATCATAGCGAATAGACTTTACATTCTCCCGGACAGCGGTTATTATTTCTTCTCCTTTTTCTGAAGGAAATATGCTTAAATAGGCCTTTGTAAGACTCAAGTCGGGACTAACTTTTACGGCACTTACCGAAATGAGTATGCCCGGCATTTGTTTGGTTTGAAGCAAAAAGAGCTCTCCCAATTCTTTTTGAACCAATCTTTCTATCTTTTGCAATCTTCTGTTTTCCATACAATTTATGTTGATATTTCTGATCGGATTTCTTCCCGTTCTTTTTTGCGGATCAAGGTTAATCCGTCTCTTATGGGAAAAATCACTTTTTCTATTCTGTTATCGGATGCTATTTTATCATTGAATGCTTGTATTCCTATGGTCTGCAAATCCGAAGGGTGCGGTGTTGTCAGTATTTTCCCGTCCCATAATGTATTATCTGCAATAATTAATCCACCGGGAACCAATTTGTCAAATACAAGGTCATAATAACTGCTGTATAATCTTTTGTCCGCATCCATGAAAACAATGTCGAATACATCGTCCATTTCGGGAATGATCTTCAATGCATCTCCTATATATAAACGAATTTTGTCTTTTTGAGTTGATTGATGAATATATTTCCGGATAAAGTCTTCCAACTCATCATTGATTTCGATGGTATGGATCATGCCGTCCGGGCCCAATGCTTCCGCCATGCACAGTGTAGCGTATCCGGTATAAGTCCCGATTTCCAATATGTTTTTGGGTCGGCACAATCGGCACAACATTTTCAGTATCCTTCCTTGCAGATGTCCGGAAAGCATTCGGGGACGCAACAGATTAACATGCGCATCCCGGTTGAGAGCCGAAAGCAATTCTCCTTCTTCATCAATGTGACTTAAAATATATTCTTCTAATCCGTTCATGCCGTAAACGAAAAACCGGTGGTGTTATTTTTTGAAAGAAGGTAAATTATAACGGTCTTCTCCATCCAATATTTTGTTTACCCGGTTAATCTCCAAAAAGGAAGTTCCTCCTCCTTCGCCGAAGCTTCCGCTCAGATAGGCTACCAGATCTTCTCGTTTGACCATCTTCGTGTTCAGAAGTTGATTCAGCGCATCCAAAAAGTATTCTTTTGTATTTTGATTTTCTTCCTGAAAAACGGCCCATACTCCATAAGAGAGAGCCAATTCTCGGGTCGTACGTTGTTTGTAACAGATGGCAAAAACAGGAGATTTTCCCCTGAATGCAGCTAAATAACGAGCTGTTCTTCCCGTATAGCTGTCTGTTATGATGGCTTTTACATTCAGTTTGGTAGACGTTTTAACAGCTTGTTTTGCCAAAAAAGAAGTAACATCCAGATCGTCGTCCGGCATCGGAACACGAATGTCATTTTCACGTAACTTGGTTACTTCGGCTTCCTTGGCGATGCGGGTCATGGTGCGCACTGCTTCTACGGGATATTTTCCGTAGGCAGTTTCGCCACTCAGCATCAAAGCGTCTGTTCGATAATAGATAGCATTGGCAATATCGGTTACTTCCGCACGCGTGGGACGCGGATTGCTGATCATGGAATGGAGCATCTGGGTGGCTACGATAACCGGTTTTTTTACGGCGATACATTTGCGTATCAGTACACGTTGCAGCCCCGGTATTTTTTCTTGGGGAACTTCTATTCCCAAGTCTCCCCGGGCAATCATTACCCCGTAAGCAACTTCCAAAATATCATCGATATTGTCTACTCCTTCCTGATTTTCAATTTTGGCAATGATTTTAATGGGACTTCCTGATTCATCCAATATCCGTTGTATATCCAATACATCCTGTTTGGTACGAACAAAAGAATGAGCAATAAAATCTATTTCTTTTTCGATGGCATACTTAATGTTTCGTATATCCTTTTCGGTCAAAGAAGGCAAATTAATCCTCACTCCGGGAATGTTCACACTTTTTCGGCTGCCTAAAACCGCATCGTTTAGCGCTTCTGCAAGTAACATCCCGTTTTCTTTTCCCGTAATCTTTAACTCCAAGTCTCCATCATCGATCAGTACAACCTTACCGACAGCAACATCGTTGGCAAAATTCGGATAATTTACGCAAATGCAATTGCCGGAAGTTTTTTCGTCCGGAGCTCCTTTCATATATACCATATCCCCTGCCTTGAAAGGAATGGGATTGTCGGCAATGGTGGTTCTTATTTCAGGTCCTTTGGTATCCATCAATATACCGATACGGTTGGAAACGGTACGGGTATTCCGGATAATTTTATCAAAGCCTTCTTCCGATAAATGAGCGGAATTCATTCGGACAATATTCATTCCTTCCCGAAATAAATCGGAAATAAAGTCAACCTCGCATCGTTGGTCCGAAATAGTGGCTATGATTTTAGTATGTTTCTTTAACATAGTAATTTATTTGATAATTTAATTGTCAATCGATAAAGCTTCTATGGCCAACCGGTAGGAATGCATTCCGAATCCGGCAATAACCCCTTTACATACAGAAGATAACATGGATTTGTGTCGAAATGTTTCGCGTGTATACACATTGGAGATATGTACCTCGATAACCGGAGCCGTGATTCCTTTGATTGCATCGTGAATGGCAATGGAGGTATGGGTATAAGCTCCTGCGTTCAAGATAATACCGTCGAAAGAAAATCCGACTTCATGAATTTTATTAATAATCTCACCTTCTGTATTGGATTGAAAATAACCTAATTCATGTTGCGGGTAAGCTGTTTTCAGTTCTTGTAAATAAGATTCAAAAGAAATCGAACCGTACACTTCAGGTTCCCTCTTGCCCAGCAAATTCAGGTTGGGTCCGTTAATAATCTGGAATTTCATATTGCCGAGTATTTTTATATCTTTGTTTGCAATAACAAAGTTTGAAGTTGCAAAAGTAGTTATAATTCATTTATGGAGCAATTAAATGTCAACGCTTAATTTGATTTCCTCTTATCGTTCTTATCTGATGCTGGAAAAAGCTTTGTCCAAAAATTCAGTGGATGCTTATATCTCGGATTTGAATAAATTATTTGATTTCCTGAAAGTAGAGGATATCGATCCCGAGGGTGTTTGCCTCCATGACATTCAACGATTTCTTATTCAACTGAGTGAAATCGGGATCGGTGCCCGTTCGCAGGCAAGGATCATTTCCGGGATTAAATCATTTTACCGGTATCTCTTGATTGAAAAAATAATTACCAACGATCCTACCGAGTTATTGGATGCCCCCAAGATCGGATTGAAGTTACCTGAAGTGTTGACAGTGAATGAGATCAATAGAATTATAGACAGTATCGACCTTTCTTTGCCGGAAGGACAACGAAACCGGGCTGTGATAGAGGTTTTATATGGTTGCGGATTACGGGTGTCGGAATTGATCTCCTTGCGTTTTTCGGATTTATATTTGGATGAAGGTTTTATAAAAGTGGAAGGAAAGGGAAATAAACAGCGGTTGGTACCCGTTTCTTCAGTAGCGGTGAAAGAAATTCGTCTTTATTTGCTCGAGCGCAATCTTCGGGAACCCAAAAAAGGACACGAAGATATATTATTTTTAAGTAAGAGAGGAACCGCTCTTTCCCGTATTACTGTTTTTCATTTTATCAAACAATTGACCGAGTTGGCCGGTATAAAGAAAACGGTAAGCCCTCATACTTTTCGCCATTCTTTTGCAACCCATTTACTGGAAGGAGGAGCAAATCTGCGAGCCATCCAGCAAATGCTCGGACACGAGAAAATCGCGACAACCGAGATTTATACTCATATGGACCGGGATTACCTGCGAAGTGAGATACTGGAACACCATCCCCGGAATAAAAGATCCGTCGAATTACCGAACAGCTTCCCGGATTCGCATTAATTTTATTAACAACGACTCCAACAGGTCTAAACGAAGCATATTGGCTCCGTCCGATTTTGCCGAACTCGGATCGGGATGCGTTTCTATAAACAGGCCGTCGGCTCCCGTGGCGATTCCCGCTTTGGCAATGGTTTCGATCAACTGAGGAAGTCCTCCGGTTACTCCGTCGGAACGATTGGGCTGTTGCAGCGAATGAGTGGCATCCAGTATGACCGGGAATCCGAAACGTTGCATCTCGGGTATACCCCGGAAGTCAACGATCAGATCGGTATAGCCGAAGGTTGTGCCCCGTTCGGTCAACATTACCTTATCGTTGCCTGCATCCGTTACTTTTTGTACGGCAAATTGCATCGAAGAAGGTGATAGGAATTGACCCTTTTTTATATTTACGGTTTTTCCCGTCCGGGCAGCTGCAACCAACAAGTCTGTCTGACGACATAAAAAGGCCGGAATCTGCAGAACGTCGACATATTCCGCTGCAATCTCGGCATCCCTTGTTTCGTGAATGTCGGTTACCACCGGGATATCAAAAGTTTCTCTTACTTTACGTAATATCTTAAGCCCCTTTTCGTCTCCAATCCCCGTGAAAGAATCTATGCGAGAACGGTTTGCCTTTTTGTAAGAACCTTTGAATATATAAGGAATGGCTGCTTTTGCAGTGATTTCGGCAATCTTTTCGGCAATCTTTAAAGCCCCTTCTTCTCCTTCGATTACACAAGGACCTGCCAGTAAGAAAAAGTTAGAGGCGTTTTTACCTTTTAAACAATCGGGTAACATGTTGTTAAGTATTTTCAATTTTACGCAAAGTTAGCGTATTTATTATTAATTTCGCGCTCGGTTACGAACCATAAATGTAGGAAACTGTTAATGTTATGTTTTCCTTGCATTTACGGTTGTATTTAATTCAATAACTTGCAATATATTTTAAGTAGAAATGAGAAAATGGCGAATTGAAGACTCGGCTGAATTGTACAATATTAACGGCTGGGGGTTGGATTATTTTTCGATCAATGAAAAAGGACATATGACGGTTACTCCCAAGAAAGGAGGGGCTGCCGTAGACCTCAAAGAATTGACGGACGAATTGTTGGTGAGGGATGTGGAAACTCCCCTGCTGATTCGATTTTCGGATATCTTGGACAATCGGATCGAAAAGATATCCAGTTGTTTCAAGATTGCCGCTCAAGAGTATAATTATACCGCTCAGAATTTTATTATTTATCCGATCAAAGTGAATCAGATGCGTCAAGTGGTGGAAGAGATTGTCAGCCACGGCAAGAAGTTCAATATCGGATTGGAAGCCGGTTCAAAGCCGGAACTGCATGCCGTTTTGGCAATCAATACGGGCAGCGATTCGTTGATTATTTGCAACGGATACAAGGACGAAGATTATATTCAATTGGCCCTGCTTGCTCAAAAGATGGGAAAACGGATCTTTTTGGTGGTTGAGAAATTGAATGAGCTCAAACTTATTGCAGAACTGTCCAAGAAATTGAGAATCACTCCCAATATCGGAATCCGTATTAAACTGGCAAGTGCCGGAAGCGGAAAGTGGGAAGAGTCCGGAGGAGATGTGAGTAAATTCGGATTGGCATCCAGCGAACTGCTTGAGGCATTGGACTTCTTGGAAAAGAATAAGTTGACCGAGTGCCTGAAACTGATTCATTTTCATATCGGAAGTCAGGTAACCAAAATACGCCGTATAAAAAATGCATTGAGAGAGGCTTCGCAATTCTATGTTCAATTGCGCAACATGGGATACAATGTCGAGTTTGTTGACATTGGCGGAGGATTGGGAGTCGATTACGACGGTACGCGTTCTTCGGGTACCGGAAGCAGTATGAACTATTCGATTCAGGAATATGTAAATGACTCCATTTCCACATTGGTGGATGCGTGTGTTAAAAATGATATTCCGCAGCCGAATATTATTACGGAATCCGGAAGATCGTTGACGGCCCACCACTCCGTGTTGGTTTTTGAGGTGCTTGAAACCACTACGTTGCCCGAATGGGAGGAGAATGAACCCCTTCCGGAGAATGCGCATGAATTGGTTGTTGAATTGTATAAATTATGGGATGAAATGAATCAGCCCCGTTTGATTGAAACGTGGCATGATGCACAACAAATCAGAGAGGAGGCCTTGGACCTGTTCAGCTTGGGAATGCTGGATCTGGTTACCCGTGCACAGGTCGAACGGCTCTATTGGTCTATTGCGCGAGAGGTGTATCAAATTGCCTCTACCATGAAACACGCCCCCGAAGAATTGCGTAAGATATCCAAAATGCTTCCGGATAAATACTTCTGTAACTTTTCGCTCTTCCAATCATTGCCCGATTCCTGGGCTATAGACCAAGTCTTTCCGATCGTTCCTCTTTCCCGATTGGACGAAAAACCGTCCCGCACGGCTACTCTGCAGGATGTGACTTGCGATTCGGACGGGAAAATAGACAACTTTATCAATATGATGAATTACTCTTATCACTTGCCCGTGCATTCCGTAAAGCCCAAAGAGCCTTATTTTATCGGGGTCTTTCTCGTCGGGGCTTACCAGGAAATATTGGGTGATTTGCATAATCTTTTCGGAGATACCAATGCGGTGCATGTTTCCGTTAATGAAGATTCTTATAAAATAGAACAGATCATCGACGGAGAAACCATTGCCGATGTATTGGAATATGTACAATACAGTCCCAAGAAGTTGGTTCGTACCGTAGAGTCATGGGTTACTTCTTCTATGAAAGAAGGAAAGATCTCGGTAGAGGAAGGACGGGAATTCCTTTCCAATTATCGTTCGGGATTGTACGGATATACCTATTTGGAATAGTACTGCTCTATCCCGGTCTCTCGTCAGGGCTTGAACCCGCTTTCGGACCGTTTTTGTAATCCTTGTGATATTCGGAGAGAACTTGCGACTGCAGAAAGCAGTCCGCAATAGACGATATACCTCGCCCGCACTTCAGGTCCGGAGAGTCTCTCCCC
>DAIQOU010000154.1:0-1125 GCA_036787725.1 Bacteroidales bacterium | reverse complement strand
CCGGGGTTATGCACATGTTACCCCTATTCGGGGTAATTGCTTTCGATTCGTTGCCTCGCAGGGAAATAACCGGCCTGTATATCTAAATGCGATCAACTTGAGACCAAGTCAGTTCCGGAAGGGACGCCTTGATACTTAACTGACGGTGAAGCAAGGCGTAACCGTCGGAAGTGACGGAGGGGGACTTTTGCAGACCGCAAGTTTCGCTTGCGCTACACATGCGGTTAAGTATGATTTCGTCCCTCGCGGGACTTATTGCGGCTTTTGGGTCACCCCCCAACAAGCCGGTATCCTTCCCCCTAAAGCCGCCGTAGGTGGCTAACCTGCTTTTTGTTTGCCTCCCGGGGAGGCCTCCCCGGGGAGAGCGGCATCTTATACAGGGGATTAAAGTCCTTGTCTGCATAGGTTTGCAGCCTACGGCTGCCGAGAAATTCGACTTGCCCTTTCAGTATAGTGTCGGCATGCTTCCTGAGAAAGAGATATTGAGAAAGAGCTATTAAGATGAATAACTTAACAGCCCGGTTCGTTACCGGGGGAAGAATTCATGTGCATAACCCCGGGTGAGCGAAGCGTAACCCGGGGGGAGGCTAAAGAACACTTGGCCTTTTGACCCTCTCTCAGAACCGCATACGATTTGCCTTCAAAACCGCATACGGTTTGTTCTTAAAACCGTATGTGGTTTGTCTTTAAAACCGTATGCGGTTTGTCGGTAAAACCGCCGGCGGTTTTACTTCTCCCCTGCATGCAGGTATAGAATAAGAGTCCTTCTTGTTTTTTACATGTAATTTACCTTGATTTTCGATAGGTTGTCAGGGCAATATTTTTTACATTTGCAGCATGGGGTACCAACATCCTCCTTCAATTAATATAAACAATGTAATAATTTAACCCTATGAAACCGACCACTTCGGGAAAAGTACACCACGGACAAAACATCAAACGCCTGCGCGAAATCATGGGAGTCAAGCAAGAAGCTATGGCCCACTTGCTGAATATTACCCAACAATCGTTTTCCGAAATGGAAAAAAGAGAATTGATAGAAGATGCTGTGATAGAAAAAGTAGCCGATGCCTTGAAAGTACCTGCGGGAGCCATCAAAAATATGACAGAAGAAGCGGTTATGAA
>DAIQOU010000671.1:0-2625 GCA_036787725.1 Bacteroidales bacterium | reverse complement strand
ACGGACAATACGCTCTCTCGGGTCAGGGGTTTTCCGCTTGCAGGCGACGGCTTCCATTTCGGCATGGATCGAACCACTCTTATTACTTCCGCATTGCAATCGGGATGAAAACCTTCGGTGAGGGTTGTGTTTATAACGGAACCGTCTCTGTCTATGGTGAATCGAACGGTCACCTTCCCTTGTAAACACGAATCTGAGGCTGCTTTGGGATACTTGAGATTTTTCCGGATAAATGATTCCAATTGTTCGAGTCCTCCGGGAAATTCGGGAATATATAAAGGGGAAATAAAGGGAATTTCATATTCTTCGTCGACCGATGTTGTTTTGAGCTGTTCTATTTTTGCCCGGTAGAGTGAATCGGTTTCCCGGTTCAGGGCCTTTACCCGCTTGTCTTGCGCTGCCGGCGAATCCAATATTATTTCGAAATAGGAGTCGCATGGCGAATACTCGGCATACTGCCTGTCGTAAGAAATATGGCTCCGACATGACAGGAAACCGGCAAATAAGAACAGCCATAATATGAAGTGCGGTTTCATTGGGCTTAATATTTGTTGGTATAAAGTTAGCATAAAAATAATATTTCCCCCAAAGAACGTCTCTATTATCCGTGAGCCGGAGGCTTACCGGGTGCCTAACCGCGGGTGAGCGCAGCGTAGCCCGCGGGAATGAGAGTGTGGCTTCCACGGGCAGAGCGCTGCTTACCTGCGGTTCTATTCGTTCTTCCCCAATAGTTTTTCGGTTAAAGCTAATTTTTCTTCTTTCTCTTTCAATATCCGCTCATAGAGTTCTACAATTTTGTCGATCGGATTGAAGGTACAATGATAATTATTGAAATTACCGTTACTGTTATCGTTAAATGTATTAATATAATTGACTACCGATTCTTCAGTCATGTTTTTAATGGCTCTTACAGGTACTTTCAGAGCTTCGGCTACCTTTTCGAGTGTAGCTTCTTCGATTAATTCTCTCTTTTCCATTTCGGAAAACGATTGTTGGGTGATATTGAGTTGTCGAGCCAATGCTTCTTGTTTGACTCCCATGATTTCGCGCAGTCGTTTGATGTTTTGTCCGTGGTGTACTTTTCCTGTTGTTTTTGGTTCCATAGGGTTATTGTTTTCTTAATATGTTATAATATCGAAAAACAAAAGTACGCAATATCCTTTTAAGATTCAATGAAAAATGCCTGTTATTTACGGTAAATGACAGGTATAAACTGTCGTTTACAGATAAGGAATGCTGTTTCTTTGCAGCATGGTAAAACGATAAAAAATCACAACTATGAAATCCGATCATTTACAACCCTTACACCGATTTTTGAAAGAAGAGATTCAACCGGCGGAGTTAGCCGCTTTATTGCAGACCGTCCAACGGTTTTACGTCCGAATGTACCTGTTGCTCAACCTTCGGAACGAGGATTTGTTGCCTTGTCCTTCCGAGATGGAACGGGACATTTATAATCTGGAGGAATTGTCCGATGTGTTGCGGAAGTGTGTAAAGCCGTAACTGTATTTGTCGGATTGATCCGACCGGGCTTTCTATCTTGCCGAAAAGAGAAGATACTTGCGGGGGAGAAGAAAAACCGTATGCGGTGCCGTCGACAAACCGCATGCGATTTTACCGGCAAACCGTATGCGGTTTTACCGACAAACCGCATACGGTTTTGGAACCAAACCATATGCGGTTTTTTATTGAATTATTCTTATTCTGCCGAAAGAGGGAGCGGATAGATTAAACTTTTCGGTTCTTTGAGTTCTCTTCCTCCCGAAAACCGGGTTACGATTTTCACCCGGTAGTTTCCGGGCAGAAGATCCGGAATTACTCCGATTACCACCGACGGTTTGTTGGTGATAAGTACTTGCGCCTGAAAAGAGGAATTATCATCTTCTTTAATGAACCAAAGACCGCATGGCGGAGTCTCTCCTTGAATTTTCAGATTATAACCGTATATTTCAACGACGCCTCCCGGCGTAAGCATCTCGTTTAACCTGCCCGAAAGACTGTCTTTTACTTCTTGGATCCGGGGAACGGGACCGGTCGGACCGGCTTTTTCGCAAATAATGGATTTCTCCAGATTGCGTAAAAGCGTTCCTTTGGTAATGTTGATGTTCAGTTTATGACGGTTGTTGTCGAACGAATCGTGTGCTCCGTCAAACACTCCCGAGATGGAAAACGAGGTGTTGAACAGGGGCAGATTGATCGTACTTCCTTCGCTGATGATATCGGCTACGGTACTTTCGATCGCGTTCAATACGGCCAGGGCATCGGTTTCGGTAACGAGACTTCCCTTCCCCAACAACCGCTTGATGAATTTGGCTTTGTCGTACGTGTCGGAGCCGGATGTCTGAGCGGTGTAATCTTCGGGCTTATCGACCAACGGATTCCGGACTAATGAATACTTTAGCATAATGGTAAAATTTTCGGTTTATTGTTAATTAAAGTTCGGATCGGCTTTTCCTTATTTTACGAAGACAAGTATAAGCAATTTTTTTGGAATATACACCATGGGTGCAACCATTGGCGGCAGACAATACGATTCTTTTTTGAAGAAGGGTAGTATATAAGGTACGAAGGCATGAAAGCGCGAAAGATGAAAGGTAAAGGTAATGTCTCGATCGTTTCTAATTT
>DAIQOU010000670.1:0-2625 GCA_036787725.1 Bacteroidales bacterium | reverse complement strand
AATATTCTTCTTCGTTGAAGAAAAAATCTTCTTTACTCGGATAATCTGGCCAAATATCTTCGATACTTTCATAAATTTCCTCCTCATCTTCCATTTCCTGAAGATTTTCAATTACTTCTAAAGGGGCACCCGAACGCAAAGCAAAATCAATTAATTCATCTTTAGTCGCCGGCCATGGTGCATCTTCCAATTTTGATGCAAGTTCTAATGTCCAATACATATCAAAAAAGATTCTAGTGTACCGATTTTTCCGC
The DNA here is from genome assembly GCA_036787725.1 of Bacteroidales bacterium. Classification (GTDB taxonomy): domain Bacteria; phylum Bacteroidota; class Bacteroidia; order Bacteroidales; family Azobacteroidaceae; genus DAIQOU01. Next base: position 2,371 of record DAIQOU010000670.1, on the reverse strand, counting down.
AAAAGTATAACAATATATTTTATTTCCAATAGTTCTTCCAAATATTTTCTTCTCCGTTGGTACGGAAAGAACATTTTCTGGCTAAAACAAAGAAATAATCGGATAATCGGTTCACATAATTTAACAATAAAGTCGACTGATCTTCCGTTTGATCAATACCATAAATTTCTCTCTCTGCTCGACGACAGATCGTACGACAAATGTGAGCTAAAGCCGCCGATTTACAACCTCCGGGCAAAACAAAATAATTAAGGGCGGGTAAGGTTTCATCGATTTGATCTATTTCGGATTCCAGCATGGCTACACCCTCCGGATCGATAATGATATTAAACTCTTTCCTTTTAACGGGTTCTGTAGCTAAATAAGCTCCTATATTGAAAAGCATATTCTGTATACATTTCAACACGTTCTTATCATGTTCATCCTCGATTTCTTCTACCAATAGCCCTATAAAAGAATTGAGTTCATCGATTGTTCCGTATGCATGCAAACGGGGATCTGTTTTAGGAACTCTTTTTCCACCCACCAGAGAAGTCAGCCCTTTATCTCCGGTCCTTGTATAAATTTTACTTTTTGCCATTTTCTTTCCATTTAAAAATGCATCTTATAATGACGTTTATACATTTTGTTATCAAAAAAAACAATTCCCAATGTATACAGATCAAGACTGATAACACATATACTATTTTCCCTTAATCTTTTCCACATCATTTTCATCTTCTTATTTCTCCGAATTCCTCTTATAACCAATATCGTATGACCATGTATACATTTGAGACACATCCATATCAGTTCGACAGTGATATCGGGATCCATCAGATCTATGAAAATAATGTCGAATTTGAATGATTGAGCAATAAAGCCGTTTAGTATGTCCATATAGTCATCACTATAAAACTCAACATTTTTCAAGCCCAACCGTTCTTTCATTTTTTCGGTCGTAAGGATCAATTCCTCCCCTTGTCCCAGTACCACCCCTTTGCAATCAGCAAATGGAGTCAGCAAATAAGGAATCAACATACCGGAACCCGATCCGACATGTAAAACAGATTTACATTTAAAATAGTTTACCAATCGAAAAAGAAGTCTTCCCAAACGGGACGGATAAGCTTTTTGGATACGACCGATTAACAGATCATCCCGAAGCTTCTCGATATCATCAAATACATAATAAGGTTTTTTTTCTTCGATAACCTTCGTAATCAGATTATATACAAAAGGAGAATGTACTCCATATCCCTTACGATAACGGAGTTTTCGATATAACTTTATGCCTTGCGAAAATTTCGCCAAATCAGGTTTCTTATAATTCAATTCCAAACGAAATACCCATGCGTTTGCCATGAGTAATCAGATCATTTTCGGGAGTTACTAATTTAAGTTTTCCGGCGACATCTTTCAATGATATGGATGAGATTTTATTTCCGGCGACACAGACCATCTTACCAAACTTTCCTTTAGCAATCATTTCTGTAGCATGTCCACCCAAGCGGGTAGCCAAGTTTCGGTCAAACGGAGAAGGACTTCCTCCTCGTTGGATATACCCCAGCACTGTTTCTCGTGTCTCATATCCCGTCCCCTCCTCTATGGCATTGGCAATAACTGTCCCGGGGTGCATATTCTTTCCCACATCAATCCCTTCAGCTACTGCGACGATTGAATAAGGTTTATCTTTCTTGACACGCTCCAATATAGCCTTATTAATCACTTTCATGTCATATCCCAACTCAGGCAAAAGGATAACATCTGCCCCACCGGCCATCCCGGCATACAAAGTAATCCATCCGGCATGATGTCCCATCAGTTCGATAACCATTACCCTTCGGTGAGAACTGGCAGTAGAGTGTAAACGATCAATAGCATCCGTTGCAATATTGACTGCAGTATTAAATCCGAAAGTAATATCCGTACCCCACACATCATTATCAATAGTTTTAGGGACACCAATTACATTCAGCCCTAATTTAGAAAGCATGTAAGCTGTTTTTTGGGTTCCGTTTCCGCCAATACAAACCAAACAATCCAGACCCAAATCATCGTATGTTTGCTTTATAACCTGAGGCTTATCATCTTCGGAAGATAATAATTTTCGAAACGGTTTTTCTCTGGAAGTTCCCAAGATAGTCCCTCCCAGATTCAAAATACCGGAAAGGGACTTCTCATCCAATTTTACGACATCTTTCGACAAGAGTCCCGAAAAACCGTTATATATTCCTATAACCTCAATTCCATAATGAACGATAGCAGTTTTGGCAACCCCTCTTATTGTCGCATTAATTCCCGGACAATCGCCTCCGGAAGACAAAATGCCAATTTTCATTCTTCTAAATTTTCGTCGATAACAGAAATTTTCTTGATTATCAGATTTAAT
>DAIQOU010000153.1:0-9547 GCA_036787725.1 Bacteroidales bacterium | reverse complement strand
ACTTTATAATTATTTTTTATTTTTTTAAGAGTAAAGTCCAACGGATAATAATTACACAAAACCGGTATCTTTTTCAAATAAGTACTGTCCGGTCCCGAAGCAAACGATTCCTTTTTCCAAATTAAATTTAATTGGAAAGGAAGCTGCGGTTTCTTGGGATTTATTTTCTTCAACCTGCTCGAAAACAAGGTATACATCTGAACCTCGGATTCGGATTCCGTACTTCGCCGCATTCCATGATAAAGGTAGGGAATTTCCGTATTCAGGAGTAACTTGCTCTTCAGGTTGAATTCCGCTTTTTGCAAGAGCAGATTGGCATCATCTACCGTAATCACCACTTCTTCCAAATCGTATACGTTCCGCTTCATCTTGACGGAAGTCATCTGTTGAATCTCTTGCAGTAATACTATCCGGGGCCGATAACCCACACACCGGAATTCCAAGGAATCTCCGGGAGCACCCGAAACAGTAAACCTCCCCGCCTCATCCGAATGAGTCCGATTTTGTTTTCCGGAAAGGTTTTGAATTTCTGCATTTTCAACCGGAAGACCGGTAGTCGAATCCGTTATTTTATTTTGTACAGCAAGTTGAGAAAATAAAAAAACGGGTAGAGAAGAAAAGAAAAGAAAAGAAACAATGGTAATCGCATGATCTCGAATTAACTTCATATTTTAACAAAAAACGCTAAAACCGGCTAAAAATTGTAATCACTATTTATAAATCTATACTCAATATTCATTTCATTTTTTTCTCCCCTAAAAGAATAAATAAGTATCAATATCCTTACTTTTTCCTTTGACCTCCAAGTCCCTAGAGAACAGACTCTTTCACCCCGCAAGTTTCGCTTACACTACACATACGGTTATACATGATTCCGTCCCATTCGGGACTTACCCGCGACCTTGAGTTAATCACAGAGGGAAGGCACCCGACTGTAAAAGCCATATCAGTCGGGACATTCTTTGCAAGTACGGTAATGCTGTATTCCTCATTCCTAGTTTCCGGTCTTACATCTCCGGCAATTAAGAACGATTTCTAAGCCGGGGACTTGACTCCGGACAGGATAAAACCGTCATCTCTTCCCTCACCGAGTCGTTTTACAACCAATATACCCTTTATTAACAGGGCTTAACGAATTATTTTCTTCAAAAGACTTGTTTCTTTAAAATATATCTCTACATTTGTAGAGCAAACTTTAATCTCGTAGAACAATGAAGCTTTCAAAATCAGAAGAACAACTCATGGAAATCATCTGGAACCGGGAAACCGCCTTTATGAAGGACCTCATAGAGGACTATCCGGAACCCAAACCCGCCGGCACTACCATTGCCACTCTCCTGAAAAGAATGCAAAATAAAGGAGTGATCGCTTATCGGGTATTTGGTAATTCCAGGGAATATTATCCGCTCATTTCCAAAAAAGAATATTTCTCGAAGCATGTAAATGAAATCGTAAAAGACTTCTTTGGAAATTCAGCCTTACAATTCGCTTCCTTTTTCACTACTGCCGGAAATTTATCGGAAAAAGAACTGGAAGAATTAAAAAAAATCGTCGAACAAGAAATACAACGCAAAAAACAATGATCATCTATCTCATTAAAATGACACTGTGTACACTGCTTATGTACAGTGCGTATTCCGTTTTTCTCGAGAAGGAAAATATACACCGATTCAAACGGTTCTATCTGTTGTTCGGTCTCGTTTTCTCATTGTCGGTACCGGCTCTGACCCCGATCATATCCTTACCATTCTTTCCGGAACCCGGAAGTCCGATGATTAACGGAACCCATGAAATAGTCGAAACCGTGTTGTCTTTTTCACAGGAACCGAATTTGACTCCGGCCGAAAATAAGATCCGGTCAAGTATACCTCTTTCGGGACTCATTACGATCTCTTACCTGTCGGTCGTAGGCTTATTTTTATTTCGTTTTATAAGAAACCTGAAAAAAATGAATGCTGTTCGTGAACAAGCAGATCGCATCGATTATCCGGATACAAAAATCATACTGACCCGTGAAAAACTATCTCCTTACAGTTTCGGCAAGTATGTTTTTCTTTCTAAAGAAGATTTCGAAAACGGGAGAATTGCCAACGAAATTCTTATTCATGAAAAAGCCCATGTCACACAAAAGCATTGGCTCGACATTTTCTTTATCGAATTATTGATATCCGTTTTCTGGTTTAATCCTGTTTTACGGTTATACAGAAATAAAATGAAAGAAAATCACGAATTCCTTGCCGATGAAGCTGTTTTAAGGAGAACTGAAAACATACCTCATTATCAAATGCTGTTAATTAACATGATCAGTCAAAAAAATACAAGCCTTGTTTCAGGGTTCAATTATTTAACAACAAAAAAAAGATTTATTATGATGACAAAAACATTTGAAAAGAAAGCGCATTGGAAAAAAATCGCTGTCGTACCGCTATTCATCCTGGCAATCGGTATTTTTTCCACAAAAATCATTGCGGAAAATGGAATTCGTCCTTCTTCCGACTCGTTCATGGAAAATCATCAGGCGGATGAAACCCTTATTCCCGGACAAGGTGTATCACCCGAACTGATAAAAGAATTCCGGGAAATCGTGAATAAATATATAGAGAATGCTGATGACAACAAAGTCAAATGGAAAACCTATAATTTATCCGAAGAAGAAAGAAATCGTTTGTACTGTATTTATATTCAAATGAATGACGAACAACGGAAAGATCAATACATGCGATTTAGAGGCCCCTTGACTCCCATGCAATTGAGATCTCCCAACCGGGATGAATGGCAATCTTGTAAGAAAGCAAGCATTCTTTGGATTGATGGAAAAAAAGCAGAGCCGGCAGTATTGAATTCTCATAAACGTACCGATTTTACATTTTTCATCAATAACTATATAGATACCGAAAGAAAGGAGTATCAAAGCGCCTTATGGACCAAACAAGGATACGAAGATTACACCCGGCAATATAAAAACCAAATTTCTTCATCCAAGTTACTGGAAATCAAACCACAAGTCTGGTTTATAAGAGACATCGAATCGAAAAAAGACAATCAACGTATTTATTACGGAGCCGATATTCAAAACAAACAAGATAATTGAAGCGAAAGCAATATCTTTGTTGAAAATTAAATGAGCGATCTCAGTTTTAAATAAATGGAACCTCAAATTATATCCATACGAAAAAATCCCGAATACGCGGAAGAGGCTGTTGCCTATCTCCAAGCGGCTTGGCCCGTTGTCTATCCTCCCATTTACGAGGATTCCATGAAACATTGTCTTCGGTCTTCTTCCGTCCTTCCTCAATGGTATCTGTTGAAAAAAGGAGAAAAAATCATAGGATGTGCAGGATTGATAACCAATGATTTCATCAGTCGAATGGATTTATATCCTTGGGTTTGTGCTCTCTTTATTGAAAAAGAATCAAGAGGAAATGCTTACGGAGCCTTATTATTGGAAAAAGCAAAAGAGGACTCCCGGGCTTTTGGTTTCCGGTCGCTTTATCTATGCACCGAACACATCGGATATTACGAAAAGTACGGATTTGAATATATCGGGCAAGGTTATCATCCTTGGGAAGAAGAATCCCGAATGTATCAAATCGAATTATAATTCGTCTCTATTTTACTTTTCTACCTGTAAATTTATATTGATTTATATATAAATACGTTCTCTTCTCCGGATGATCGTATTTTACTGTTGATTTCGATAAGCATTTGTTTATCATGGGGTAATTTTGCCTTATATCCGGCAAGACTGCCCCATGAAATCAATCCGGACAGTCTCCCTCTTCCGGAACGTTTTTTATTGTCTCATAAAAATATACTTAACCTCTCCCATTCCGTTTCAACCGACCCGAATTTAACATAATAATATTTTACACACACCGGTTGCAAATATTTCATTAGCATGTGCAACTATTTTACTTGACTGATTCCCCTTTATAATAGAAATTTGCACAACACATGAAAAACAGTATTCAATAATCTCTTGAAGTTATTCAACTTAAAATCTCATTTACCATGAAGAAACGCTTTCATTGCAGAATTAAAAACAAAGTAGTGGTTCTGTTTACATTTTTCCTTGTACCGTTATTGTGTCCAATAGGTGTATTCGCGCAGAATATTGCAGTAAAAGGACAAGTTTTCGGAGAAGAAGCAGAAAGTATTATCGGAGCAAGTGTAGTAGAAAAAGGCACAAACAATGCAACTGTGACAGACATTAACGGATCCTTTTCCATTAATGTTCCTCCTGACGCCGTTTTAGTTATTTCATATTTGGGATTTCACCCTTATGAAATTCCTGTAAATAACAAAACGGATTTACGTATATCATTAAATGAAAATGCCCGCTTGTTGGATGAAGTGGTGGTCGTAGGGTATGGTACCATGAAAAAAAGCGACCTTACGGGAGCTATTTCAAGCGCCAATCTGAAAGATTTTGAACGGGCTCCCAATACCAACATTATCCAATCGCTACAAGGAACAGTGCCGGGACTAAACATCGGACAGGTTACCGGTGCCGGCAGCACTCCTTCCATTTCCATAAGAGGAAAAAATACCATCTCCGGAAGCGAAAGTGTACTTATTGTATTGGATGGAATCATATACAACAGTTCTCTTTCTTCTATTAATCCGGACGACATCGAGTCTATCGAAATATTAAAAGATGCCAGCTCCGCCGCTGTATACGGCGCACATGCAGCCAATGGAGTATTGCTGATCACCAGTAAAAAAGGCAAAAAAGGCAAGCCGAGAATTTCTTTCTCCTCCACTTACACGACTCAAGATCCCTCCAAAAAATATCGTCCGATGAATCGGGCAGAATACTTGGATCATGTAAGAGATTCCTATTACGAAGAAGCTTATTTGGCGCCGGACTACATCACTCCCAATCCGGATTTTGATTTAACCTCCAAACTGCCCGATGCGGTAATGAGAGACGAAAACGGAAATATCAGTTCAAATGACTATGATTGGTGGGGCGACGGCACTCAAACCGGACATATTTGGGATAGTCGTTTAAGCATCGCGGGAGGAGCCGAAAAAGTATCCTACCTCATTTCGTTCGGATACACAGATCAAGAAGGGTATCTGTTGAATGACTCATTTGAAAGAAAAAATCTCCGGGTTAATTTGGATGCCGATCCAACCGATTGGTGGAAAATCGGAGTACAATCATTCGGTTCATTCGTGAATGCAGACGGTGTGCAACCCACGTTGGGAAATCTGATAGAACAGTCTCCGCTGATAACTCCCTACGACGACGAAGGCAATTTAAAACCTTATCCTTTTAATAATGTGGTGGCCAACCCGTTCTTAGGAACCGATGTGGATGATTATGAAAGACACAATTATTTCTTTGCCAATATTTATTCGGAATTTAAATTACCGTTTGTAAAAGGACTGACTTACCGGTTTAATTTCGGCAACAATTACCGGATAGATAAAGATTACCGGTCAAGCAAATACGGAGCGGGATTAATAGGATCTGCTTATAAAAGAGATGAGAATTATTATGACTATACCTTTGATAATATAGTAAACTACGATCAAAAATTCGGGAAACATGGTATTTCGGCTACCTTTCTATATGGTGTAGTAGAAAGAAAATACAATTATACATCTGCACGAGCCGAAGGGTTTGATCGCCTGAATTTAAGTTATAATAATTTGAGCTTGGGAAAGAAACAAGAAGTTGCATCCAGTGCCTGGCATGAAGCCTTAAACTACCAAATGTTGCGAGCAAATTATAATTTTACCGGAAAATATTTATTGACAGCCACCCTGAGACGAGACGGTTTTTCCGGATTTGCCAAAAACAATAAATTTGCTACGTTTCCTTCTTTTTCGCTGGGATGGATATTATCCGAAGAATCTTTCTTTAAAGCCAAATGGGTTGATTTCTTGAAAATCAGAGGAGGTTACGGGGTCAGCGGAAATCAAACTTCACGATATAAATCACTCTCCCGCGTAAAATCCGAACCCGGCTATGTATTTGGTGACGGAGGAACTCCCGAAATCAGGCAAGAAGTAACCAGCTTAGCCAGCCCGAATCTTAAATGGGAAAAAACAGGAGGATTTAATATCGGTATAGACTATTCGTTAATCGATCAACGGCTAAACGGATCGTTGGAACTCTACCAAACAACCACCAAAAATTTATTGTTTGATGTGGCTATTCCGGAGATTACGGGATTCAAAACTATGAGTACCAACTTGGGTGAACTCAGTAATAAAGGTATTGAATTCGTCATCACCTCAACAAACATCCGTACCAATGATTTCGAGTGGAGCACAACTTTCAACATTTCTTCCAACACAAACAAAATTAAGACATTATTAGGTGTCGATAAGGACGGAGATGGAAAAGAAGACGATTTGGTAGCGAGTACCCTGTTTATCGGCAAATCGTTGTCTGCTATCTACAACTACCGGGTAGATGGCTTATATCAACTGACAGACGAGATCCCGAAAGGATTTTATCCGGGTAATTATAAAATTGTCAGCACAGATGACAATCCGGATATAACGGCGAATGATCGGGTAGTTATAGGAAAAGGAGATCCCGCCTATCGATTCGGAATCTTAAATAAATTGAAATACAAAGACTTTACATTCAGCTTTTTTATCAACTCCATTCAAGGGGGAAGCGACGGATATTTAGGATCTAACTCAGCCAGTTTGGCAAGAAGCGACAACACTCTTCGAACCAATTATATCAGCGAATATGATTATTGGTCGCCTCGAAATCCGAATGCCACGTATGCAAGGTCTATCGGATCGCCGGCCATAGTTCCTACCATTTATCAAAGCAGAAGTTTTGTGAGACTTCAGGACGTGAATTTATCGTATCAGTTTCCGAAAAAAATAATCAAAAGTCTGCATATCGAAGATTTATCATTATTCATCAGTGGTAAGAATCTGTTAATATGGACTGACTGGAAAGGTTGGGATCCGGAAGCAAACAGTACTTATGCCGGAAGACCGGTATTGAAAGGTTACTCATTTGGATTAAATCTTAATTTTTAAAATATCATGAAAAATATATTTATTCTACCATTAACAATTTTAATTTTCTGTCTGATACCTTCCTGCAGTGACAGTTTTTTGGATGAAAAACCGCTTGATTTTATGAGTGGAGAAAATTCATACGAAACGAAAAAAGATTTTGAAGCATCCGTTGCCACTCTTTATTACTTAATACGACGTGAATTTTACGATAGGGACGACTATCGTCCTTATGATTATCTGTACGGTACCGATATTGTTTTTGACGGTCAACCGCACGCACAGCGACATACCAATATGGTAGCAGCCTATCATCCCACCGGCTATGTTATCGTAGAGCATTGGCGGCTTTTATACAAATTGATTTCGGAAGCCAATACCATCATCAGCAGATTACCGGAATCTCAAGTCGAAGCGGAAGACAAGGTAATATTGGAAGCCAAAGCTAAGTTTTTCAGAGCTTTTGGATATAGAACATTAGCCTATTTATACGGAGGAGTACCGATATATAAAGAAGAGGTGACAAGCGCCAAGGTAGATTATGTAAGAGCATCCCGAAACGAGGTGCTGGAATTTGCCATAGAAGATTTGGAATTTGCCTCTAAAAACCTTCCGGAAATAACAAAAGTGAGAGACGGCGAAATCAGCAATTTAGCGGCATACCACTTATTATCGGAAGTATATATCGCCAATAAGCAATACAAAGAAGCTGTCCAAGCTGCCTCCACAGTTATCAACAATTCCGAGATGAAACTGATGGAGAACAGATTCGGTTCCAGAGCCAATGAAAATCCCGGAGATGTGTATTGGGATTTATTCAGAAAAAACAATCAAAACCGGGCGTCGGGAAACAAAGAAAGCATATGGGTAATCCAATTTGAAGTGGATGTAGACGGAGGAGGCTTGCAATCCGGAGATATTGGCGGATCGTACAGGTTGGAAAGACATCATGCTCCTTTTGTCCGGGACGTCAAGGCCAACGGGATGAATCCCTTTACATGGCCCATAAGCGACTATACCGGCGGTCGGGGCATTGGTTGGGCCATTTCAACAAAATATTTCACTGACGCAATATGGCAAAGCGATTTTGATAATGATATCAGAAATGCAAACCATAATTTTGTAAGGAAGTTTAAGGTAACCAATGCAAATTATGCAAGCCGATACGGAGATACCATATCCACACAAGATCCTCCTCCCGGAGTAAAAGTTCCAAGCAGAGAATTTTATGCTTATCAAACCAAATGTACCACCCCATATAATCATCCGGAAAATCTGTATGACAACAAACAAAATTTCTTATTGAAAAGTACGGCGGGAGGCACTTATACAGATCAGTATATGTTCAGGTTGGCTGAAACTTATCTGCTCCGGGCAGAAGCCTATTTGGGAGACGGAGACAAAGGAAATGCAGCAAAAGATATCAATGTCGTACGCCAACGTGCCAACGCGTCTCCTGTTCAAAGCGGTGATGTTAACATTGAATATATCTTGGACGAGCGAATGAGAGAACTGGGTGTGGAGGAAAAAAGAAGATTGACGTTAATGCGTTTGGGACTTATTTATGAAAGAGTAAAAAAATGCAATCCCTATTATGCAAACGAAATACAAGAATATCATAATCTTTGGCCTATACCGCAAGGAGAAATCGAGGCAAATCATGGGGCCGTATTGGAACAAAATCCCGGATACGAGCAATAAATCCATGTTACAATGTTAATTAACATTGTAATAATAAAAAATTGCAGAAAAAGAGTATCTTTCACAAAAAATAAAAAACATCAGATAAAAAATTACTGAGGAAGTAAAAATCAAGTATGATAAACGAAGATTCCAGTATTAAAAGGAAAATGGCCTTCCTTCCGGGAGTAGGAAAATACCGTTGGAAGATCTGCGCCTTATTATTTTTTGCCACTACGATCAATTATCTGGACAGGCAAGTATTAAGTCTCTTGCAGCCTTTATTGTCGGAAGAATTCGGATGGACAAATTCCCACTACGGCCAAATAGCTGCTGTTTTTCAATTTGTCTATGCCATAGCGGTCCTTTTTGCGGGCAGATTTATTGATTGGATCGGCACTAAAAAAGGGTATGCCTGGGCCATCATAATATGGTCTGCAGGTGCGATAATACATGCGTATGCAGTAGGTATCGGCAGCATACTTTCACCGGCGTTGGCTGCAATAAACATAGTGATTCCCATATCGGTACTTGGTTTTATGGTTGGCCGTTTCATTCTGGCCGTGGGTGAAGCGGGCAATTTCCCGGCTGCCATTAAAACAGTTGCAGAATGGTTTCCGCAGAAAGAACGTTCGTTAGCGACCGGAATATTTAACTCCGGAACCACGATCGGAGCTATATTAGCTCCTCTAACAGTTCCTTATATCGCCTATCGGTTCGGATGGCAAATAACTTTCATTCTTGTGGGAGCAATCGGGTTTATATGGGTAATCTTTTGGCTGTTTTATTACGAATCGCCAAGGCAAAAATTGGAAAAACAACGAATAACGCGGGAAGAATATGATTATATTCACCGGGAAGATGCGGT
>DAIQOU010000152.1:0-9604 GCA_036787725.1 Bacteroidales bacterium | reverse complement strand
AGGCATTGTATTAACTAATGAAATATTTTATTTATATAATTATTCTGCTTTTTATTGTTTCCTGCAAAGAAAAGAATCAATTTTTAATTGAAGGAAATATTAAAAACCTTAATGCCGATACATTATACGTTACCACTCATCAAGCATTTTCGAATCATTTACAAACAGATACCATTTATTCTCAAAAAGGTAAATTTTCTTATCAAGGTCAAGCCGACAGTTTATCGGCCGTGATAATTTACATGAAACAAGGGACCGTTTGGACTACGGTGTGGGCAAAAGACAAAGATAAAATAACTTTAACGGGAGATGTACGGTATCCGGAGTTGATTTTAGCCAGAGGAGGAGAAGTGAATGATTTATTAACGTCATTTAAAGAGCAAAACAAAGATTTGTTAAAAGAAAGCAGGGAATTGGCCGACCAAAAACAAGAAATCAATCAAATTGATTCATTGGGAGTAAGAATAAATAATATTCAATTAGAATCCAAATTATCCAATCTCAATCATCAATTAAAAGAAAATGCGGAAGATTTTATTAAAGAACATCCCACTTCGTTGGCATCGTTGGTTTTATTGGAAGATTATGTAATAGATTATGATGATCCGGACGGATTGGAACAATATCTTTCCTTACTTCACGGAAATGCGGTTCATTTTCCGCTGTATCACGAATTAAACGAATTAAGCAATAAACTGAAACAAACAAAGATAGGAGTTACAGCTCCTGATTTTCAATTGAAGGATATTAACCAAAACACTGTAAAATTAAATGATTTCAAAGGAAAATATTTGCTCCTTAACTTTACCGCTTCCTGGTGCAAGGCGTGTGAAGAAAACAATAACGAATTACCGGCTATCCGAAAAAAATACAAAGATGATAAGTTGGAAATGCTGACCATATCTCTTGATTCCAGTACAAACGACTGGAAAAAAGTAGTGGTCGAAAAAGGATATTCGTGGAGACAGGTCGTCGATACTTTAATTTGGGATTCCCAAATAGCTTCCTTATATAATATTACTGCGATTCCGTTTAATTTATTACTGGATGAAAACAATGTTATTATAGCAAAAGATTTATCACCGGACAGTCTCATGTTTTTGTTGGAAGAGACAGAAAAATAATTTCGCCTTTTTATATTATACTTAACTATATATAACCAAAACGTATGCTGATAAAAGTTTATGCTGCCGCCTTGCAGGGTGTCGATGCCACCATTATTACAATTGAAGTCAACTGTTCCAAAGGAATTAAATTTTTTTTGGTAGGATTACCGGATACCAGCATTAAAGAATCTCATGAACGAATTACTTCTTCGTTAATGGAAAGCGGATATAAGTTTCCTCGAAATCAAATTGTTATAAATATGGCTCCTGCCGACATTCGAAAAGAAGGGGCCTCTTACGACCTGCCTTTAGCTATCGGTATTTTGACGGGAGCAGGAATAATAAAATCTGAAGAAACAGAACATTATCTGATGATGGGAGAATTGTCATTGGACGGCTCTTTGAAACCGATTCGAGGAGCATTGCCCATTGCCATTAAAGCAAAAGAATCCGGATTCAAAGGAATTATACTCCCTCGTGAGAATGCTTATGAAGCTGCCGTCGTCGCAGGATTGGAAGTATATGGAGCTCAAAACCTGAAAGAGGTGATCTTATTTTTTAATGAAAAAAAGAAGCCCGAGCGTATTCAAATCGATATTCAACAAGCATTTTATCGTCATATTTCCAATTTTACGTGGGACTTTTCCGAAGTGAAAGGACAAGAAAATGTAAAACGAGCTTTGGAAGTAGCTTGTGCCGGAAGTCACAATATTATTTTAATAGGACCTCCCGGGGCAGGGAAATCCATGTTGGCCAAGCGGGTTCCTTCCATACTTCCTCCACTGACTTTAAATGAAAGTTTGGAAACTACCAAGATCCATTCCATTGCAGGAAAAATTAACCATAACGGATCCCTGATCACAGTGAGGCCTTTTCGCAATCCTCATCATTCCATATCGATTGCTGCAATGGTAGGCGGCGGATCTTATCCTCAACCCGGAGAAATCAGCCTGTCTCACAACGGAGTTTTATTTCTAGATGAATTACCCGAATTTTCAAGAGCGGTATTGGAAGTAATGCGTCAACCCTTGGAAGATAGGAAAATCACTATTTCAAGAGCTAAATTTTCGGTAGAATATCCGGCCGGATTCATGTTGGTAGCTTCCATGAATCCTTGTCCCTGCGGTTATTACAATCATCCCGGAAAAGCGTGTGTCTGTACTGCTCAACAAGTTCGAAAATATTTGAATCGGGTTTCGGGCCCCCTCCTCGATCGAATCGATATTCAAGTAGAAATTGTTCCGGTTTCTTTTGATAAAATATCGGCAAGCATGAATCAATCCGAATCAAGCAATTCGGTCCGAGAAAGAGTAATCAACGCTCGAAAAATCCAAGAAAAAAGATTTAAAAATGAAGAAGGCATTTATTGTAACGCCCAAATGCATACCCGGCTATTACATACCTATGCCCAACCGGATGATTCCGGATTAAAATTATTAAAAAATGCAATGGAACGTTTACTGCTGTCGGCTCGCGCTTACGACCGAATTTTAAGAGTAGCCCGAACTATTGCGGATTTGGAAGCATGTGAAAATATTCAAGCAGCTCATATTGCGGAAGCTATCGGCTATCGCAATCTGGATCGGGAAAATTGGATAAATTAATTTAACGGTAACACAATTGTCAATTAAAATTATTTTTATATTTGCATCGAACAAAGAAGAGTGATCCTTTAGGAGTTTGTTTTTGCGGTAATAGCTCAGTTGGCAGAGCGGAAGCTTCCCAAGCTTCAGGTCGTGGGTTCGAATCCCATTTACCGCTCTCGGATAAAAGGGGGTAACCTATTAAGAGTTTTACTTTTTATTTAATTCTCTTACCCGAGAATAAATTCGGCTCTTCTTGATTAATATTTACAATCGGAAAACTTCCATCTCTCTTTTCTGTCGGAGGATAATACGGGAAATCAAATTGAAAACTTAAAACAGACAAAATCTTTCAAAAATTGCTATCTCGAGTTTGCAATAAGTGTAAATTAATAGTATATTTGCACGTAAATTTTTGATTACGTGGAAGCTTTTTTCAGAACACATCAATATTTAGTTGAACATTTAAAAAATCCGATCAGGAGGCAACTGATGGATGAAATCGATTGGGAAGACCGATTGATCGGCATTAAAGGTTCAAGAGGTGTAGGAAAAACCACTTTTTTATTACAATACGCAAAAGAAAATTTCCCTTCGGATACAAAAGAATGTTTGTATATCAATCTGAATCATTTTTACTTTACCGTTCGATCCCTTTCTGATTTTGCCAACGAATTCAGAATGAAAGGAGGAAAAGTATTATTGGTAGATCAAGTATATAAGTTTCCCGGCTGGTCGAAAGAATTGAGGTATTGTTACGACAATTATCCCGATTTGAAGATCATTTTCAGCGGTTCTTCCGTTATGCGCTTAAAAGAAGAAAATCCGGAACTGTCAGGAAAAGCAGTTTCTTATAATCTAAGAGGATTTTCATTTCGGGAATACATTCAATTGCTTACGGAAAAAGAATTACCCTCTTTTTCATTTCGGGATATTATCCGTAATCACGAAGAAATTGCAAAAGAGATTTGCTCTCAAGTAAAACCGTTAGCCTATTTGGAAGGCTACCTTCACCATGGATTCTATCCTTTTTTTCTGGAGAAAAGAAATTTTTCGGAAAATTTACTCAAAACAATGAATATGATGTTGGAAGTGGATGTGTTGTCCATCAAACAGATTGAACAAAGTTATCTTCCCAAACTTCGAAAATTGTTGTATTTAATGGCAATATCAACACCTTGTGTTCCGAATATCAGCCAATTGAGTAATGACATTCAAACTTCTCGAGCTACGGTAATGAATTACCTCAAGTATCTTAAAGATGCTCGTTTGATCAATATGTTATATCCCTTAGATGAAGAGTTTCCGAAAAAACCGGCTATGCTGTATATGCAAAATCCCAATTTACTGTATTCTACCCGTCCTATACAAGTAGATAAGCAAGCACTGATGGAAACTTATTTTTACAGTCAGGTGCATAAAGATCATAAAGTAAATATGGGAGAAAGCGGTTGTCGGTTTATTGTAGACGGAAATTATTATTTTAATATAGAAACGGATTCAAAAACTAAATACAATACAGAATCCTATTATGCAACCGATGGAATTGAAATAGGAAAAAACAATGTGATTCCTATTTGGCTGTTTGGTTTTTTGTATTAATTATTCCATAAGCATATATTGGTTTAATTATAATTAAAAAACGGAAAAAAATTAAATAACTTAAGTATAAATCTGTTTAATTATGGCAAAGCAAAAGAAATTTATTACTTGTGACGGAAATCAAGCTGCTGCGCATATCGCTTATATGTTCAGTGAAACAGCTTCCATTTATCCGATCACTCCTTCTTCAACCATGGCTGAATATGTTGATGAATGGGCAGCTGCCGGAAGAAAAAATATTTTCGGCGAAACAGTACGTGTAGATGAAATGCAATCGGAAGCTGGTGCAGCCGGTGCAATGCACGGTGCATTGCAGGCAGGAACCTTATCTACTACCTTCACTGCTTCTCAGGGATTATTATTAATGATCCCCAACATGTATAAAGTAGCCGGAGAATTACTTCCCGGAGTTTATCATGTTTCGGCCCGTGCGTTGGCATCTCATGCCCTGTCTATTTTCGGAGATCACCAGGATGTGATGGCAGTACGTCAAACCGGTTGCGCCATGTTCGCTACCGGATCGGTACAAGAAGTAATGGATTTGGCAGGAGTAGCTCATTTAGCCGCTATCAAATCCCGGATTCCGTTTGTTCACTTTTTCGACGGATTCCGAACTTCCCATGAGATTCAAAAAATAGAAATGCTGGAAAATGAAGACTTGGCTCCGCTGATGGATTGTGAAGCTCTGAAAGAATTCAGAGTACGCGCATTGAATCCGGAAAATCCCGTAGCCAGAGGAATGGCTCAAAACGGGGATATTTATTTCCAAGCACGAGAAGCTTCCAATCCTTATTATGATAAAGTAGTCGGAATTGTGGAAGAATATGTTGATCAATTAAGTGCTTTAGTCGGAAGAAAGTACGGACTCTTTGATTACTATGGCGCTGCGGATGCAGACCGTGTCATTATTGCAATGGGTTCGGTAACCGAAGCTATTAAAGAAACCATCGATTATCTAAACGGAAAAGGAGAAAAAGTAGGATTGGTATCCGTTCATTTGTATCGTCCCTTCTCTGCAAAACATTTCTTGGCCGCTGTTCCCAAAACCGCTAAAAGAATTGCGGTGTTGGATCGTACAAAAGAACCCGGCGCCACCGGAGAACCTCTTTATCTGGATGTAAAGGATTGTTTTTACGGAAACGCAAATGAACCGGTTATTGTAGGAGGTCGTTACGGATTATCTTCTAAGGATACTACTCCGGCACAAATTCTGGCTGTTTATGAAAACTTATCTTTACCGGAACCTAAAAACAGTTTTACAATCGGTATTGTAGATGATGTAACTTTTACTTCCCTTCCTCAAAAAGAAGAATTATCTTTCGAAGGAGGTCCTTTTGAAGCTAAGTTTTACGGATTGGGAGCCGACGGAACCGTAGGAGCAAATAAAAACTCTATTAAAATTATCGGTGATAATACAGATAAATACAGTCAGGCTTATTTTGCTTACGACTCTAAAAAATCCGGCGGATTCACTTGTTCTCATTTACGTTTTGGAGATAATCCGATTCGTTCCACTTATCTGGTAAATACACCTGACTTTGTGGCCTGCCACGTACAAGCTTATCTTCGTTTATACGATGTTACAAAAGGGTTGAAAAAAGGAGGAACTTTCTTGTTGAACACCATTTGGGATGCTGAAGAAGTAAAGAGAAATCTTCCCGATAACGTAAAAAAATACTTGGCTCAAAATAATATTAATTTCTATATTATCAACGCAACGGGCATTGCAGAGGAAATAGGTCTCGGCAACAGAACCAATACCATTCTTCAATCTGCTTTTTTCAAAATTACCGGTGTAATTCCTTATGATCTGGCGGTAGAACAAATGAAGAAATTCATTGTAAAATCTTACGGCAAGAAAGGAGAAGACATTGTTAATATGAACTACGCGGCTGTAGATCGCGGAAGCGATGTTGTTAAAGTAGAAGTTCCCGCCGAGTGGGCCTCTTTGGGAGAAGAGAAAAAAGAAACGGATACAAGCGTCCCCGCATTTGTAGCTACAGTGGTTCGCCCCGTCAATGCTCAAGCCGGTGACGATCTTCCGGTATCTGTATTCAAAGGACGTGAAGACGGAACTTGGGATCAAGGAACTACCGCTTACGAAAAACGCGGTGTGGCCAGTCATGTACCTGTTTGGATTCCCGAAAACTGTATCCAATGTAACCAATGTGCTTATGTTTGTCCTCATGCCGCCATCCGTCCGTTTGTATTGGATTCGGCCGAACAAGCAAAAGCTCCGGAAGGATTTACTACTTTAAAAGCCCAAGGAAAACAATTTGCCGATATGCAATTCCGTATTCAGGTAGACGTATTGGATTGTATGGGCTGCGGCAACTGTCCCGATGTATGTCCGGGAAATAAAAACGGCAAAGCGCTTCAAATGGTTCCCATTGAAACACAATATGAAAATCAAAAAAATTGGGATTTCTGCACTACGGAAGTAAAATCCAAACAACATTTGGTAGATCCGTTGTTAAATGTGAAGAACTCTCAGTTTGCCACTCCTTTATTTGAATTTTCCGGCGCTTGTGCCGGTTGTGGCGAAACTCCGTATGTAAAATTAATTACGCAATTGTTTGGTGATCATCAAATGGTGGCCAATGCAACCGGTTGTTCTTCTATTTATTCCGGTTCGGCTCCTTCCACTCCTTACACCAAAGGGGAAAACGGACGGGGTCCTGCATGGGCCAATTCATTGTTTGAAGATAATGCCGAATATGGTTTCGGAATGAATGTAGGCTCCGAAATGATGCGCGACCGGGTAGAGCGTATAATGAAAAAAGGATTGGAATGCCCGGATTGCTCCGAGGAAATGAAAACGTTATTCCAAGAATGGATCGATAATCGGAACAGCTATGCCAAGACTCGCGAAGTAGCAGACAAACTCATACCTATGGTTGAAAAATGCGGTTGCGATGTTTGTAATCAATTGGCAGAATTAAAACAATATTTTGTAAAACGTTCTCAATGGATTATCGGTGGTGACGGTTGGGCTTACGATATCGGTTTCGGCGGATTGGATCATGTAATCGCTTCTGGACAAAATGTGAATATTCTGGTACTGGATACGGAAGTATACTCCAATACGGGAGGACAATCGTCTAAATCTACTCCGGTGGGTGCCATTGCCAAATTTGCGGCAGCGGGTAAACGTATTCGGAAAAAAGACTTGGGAATGATTGCTACTACCTACGGCTATGTATATGTTGCTCAAGTAGCTATGGGTGCAAACCAAGCCCAAACAATGAAAGCGATCCGAGAAGCAGAAGCATACAACGGACCTTCCATAGTAATTGCTTACTCTCCTTGTATCAGTCACGGACTACGAAACGGAATGGGTAAGAGCCAACAAGAAATGAAAAAAGCCGTTGAATGCGGATACTGGCATTTATGGCGTTTTGATCCCCGCTTGGAAGCAGACGGTAAAAATCCGTTCCAATTGGATTCCAAAGAACCGGATTGGTCGCAATTCCAAGATTTTCTTATGAAAGAGGTTCGTTTTTCATCATTGGCAAAACAATATCCCGGAGAAGCTCAAGATCTGTTCAAGATAACCGAAGAAAATGCAAAATGGCGTTACAACGGTTATAAGAGAATGGCAGGATATGATTTCTCCAAAGAAAATACAGAAGCCTAAAAGTTAAAAACAATAGTATTATCGGAAAAAGGATGTTTCGCTCAATGAAACATCCTTTTTCTTTTGTTGTATCTTTGTTATCTTAAAAAAATCGTAGAATGGAATTGCGAACCGTAAATATCACTCGTTATATTACTCCTTTACGTGAAGGAGGCTCCTTACCGGCTTTGGTTGAAGCAGACGACGGATTCAACTATGTTATTAAATTCAGAGGTGCCGGACACGGGACAAAAGCGTTAATTGCCGAATTGCTGGGAGGGATGATCGCCAAATTATTGGGTTTTCGTGTTCCCGAATTGGTTTTTGCCCGGTTGGATGAAGCTTTCGGTCGAACAGAAGGAGATGAAGAAATTCAAGACTTGCTCCGGTGGAGTACAGGACTCAACCTGGGTTTGCATTTTTTATCGGGAGCATTTGCTTTTGATCCTATCTTCATGAAACCGGATCCGCTTACAGCTTCCCGCTTGGTTTGGCTGGATGCTTTTCTTACTAATATTGACAGAACAGTCCGAAATACCAATCTTCTTTTTTGGAATAAAGAATTATGGCTGATTGATCATGGTGCTTCCTTGTATTTTCATCATTCTTGGGTTCATTGGGAAAAACATGCTACCGGTACTTTTCCGCAAATTAAAGATCATGTAATGCTCCCGTTTGCCATTGATCCGGAAAAGGCGGACCGGGAATTTCGGGCTTTACTAACCGACGAGAAAATTCGTGAAACAGTCAACCTTATTCCCGATGATTGGTTGAATTGGGATCATACAGAAGATAACCCTGAAGAATTGAAAAATATCTATTACCGGTTTTTAACTGAAAGAAGAGATCATTCTCAATTATTTGTAAATGAAATAAAAAATGCACGGAATGCACTTGTATGAATACTCGGTAATTCGATTTTTACCGAAAGTGGAACGGGAAGAGTTTATTAATATCGGAGTAATCCTATTCTCGAAAAAAATCAATTATCTCGATATATTATACCATTTAAATACAGATAAACTTAGCTTGTTGGCTCCCGGTGCAGACCTTTTATTTCTTGAATCCGCTTTGCAATCGTTTGTTGATATTTGCAACGGATCTTGTAAAGGAGGTTTAATTGCAAGTTTGGAAACTGCGGATCGCTTCCGATGGTTGACTGCAGTAAAAAGTTCCTCTATTCAAACTTCCCGACCTCATACCGGTTTCACTTTGTCACCGGATCAAACCTTAAAAAAATTATTCGAAGAATTAGTTCTCTAATCATTTTTGAATCACTTATTTAAGGTTGATTTAAATAAGATACATCTATCCGCTTTAAAAACAAATCCGGATAAGATATTAACCAACTGCTTTCCTTATCTGTCAAAAACTACGATTTCATCGAAAAAAAATGGATTCATTGTTAATAACTTGTCAAATCATGTTCATTAATTTTGAAAAATAAACCTTGATTTCTATCGGAATTATGCTATACCTGCCGGAAATAACATAGTGCATTCAAAGTTGTTCTTTTTTATTTCAAAATTATCCATGAGGTTTTCCCACATTATGAGTTCCCGAATTAAAAGAAAGTTTTTAACTTTGTATCTTATCAACAGGATGTTGAAAAAGTATTTCAATCAATTGGTTCTAAAACAATTAATGAAGATTTGAAATGTGAATAATTTTAAGATCAATTGATTTCCGGTCTTAAT
>DAIQOU010000151.1:0-9607 GCA_036787725.1 Bacteroidales bacterium | reverse complement strand
CTATTTATTATAATAATTTTGAAAGTATCGGTAAGAAAAGAGACCGGGAACAATACGGAGGACGGATGTCATTGGAAAGCAAAGGATTTAATAATATGTTGACTTTTCAGTCCAATATGGCATTGAATTACGGACACATGGGTATGATCGGGAATGAAGGTTGGGAATCTGCATTGAAAGCAAATCCGACCAATCAGATGTATAATGAAGACGGTTCTTTTTACGAAGACATGGCTAAAGATGAAAATAAATATGCCCGTTTATTTCAACAAAAATGGAAAAGACTGCAAACGACTTCGGCTTTAGATGCCAAAATAACCCTGGAACCGGTAAAGGATTTGAGATTGGCCGCTTTTGGAAGTATTACCCGGGACGACCAAAAGGATAATAAATATTATCTTAAAGATTCACGGAACTCCATTAATGACAAGAATGGCGGAGGCTGGGCCGAAAAAAGTTCGTATATGCAAACCATCGGTACTTTTGAACCTACGGTGGATTATCATATTTCTTTGGCCGAAATGCATCAGCTAAATGCAGTTGCCGGTTACAGCTATCAATATAAGGTGTTTGAAAAGTTTTCGGCAAACAATAACGGATTCTTAAACGATTCATTCCGGGAAAATAACTTGGGAGCGGGAAGCGGATTGACCAGTACCAACATGAGAGCCGGCATGAGCAGTGAAAAGAAAGATGAAACGTTGATTGCTTTCTTCGGACGTTTGAATTATGTGTTTGACAGTCGCTATATTGCTCAATTTTCTATTCGCCGGGAAGGATCTTCCAAGTTTGGAACGAATAATAAATGGGGTAATTTCCCTTCTGTAGCGGTGGCTTGGAATATTACCAATGAAGAATTTATGAAAAACTTGCCTGTACTTTCCAATATGAAGGTTCGTGTCGGATACGGAGAAACCGGTAACTCGGGTATCGATCCTTACCAATCGGTTCCGACCTTGGGAACGGGAGGAACTTATTTATATCCGGACGGCACTTGGTTCCAGACTTACGGACCCAATAAGAATCCGAATCCGAATTTGAAATGGGAAACGAAAAAGGAATGGAATTTCGGTCTTGATTTTGGAGTGTTAAATAACCGTATCATCGGGGCAATCGATCTCTATCAACGGAAAGCGACCGATCTGTTGATGACCGGAGTGCAGGTGCCTTCTCCTTCCAATATTCATTCGAGCAGTACGATGAATGTCGGAACGATATCCAGCACCGGTATCGAATTTACATTCAATACCGTTCCGGTAAAAACCAAGGACTTTGATTGGAGAGCGGACCTTATTATTTCTAAGATATTTTCAAACAAATTGGATAAATTTTCATTTGATGCCAATGCCGGTTATATTTCTTGGGGAGGTATTGGAGGATCCGGAGCGTTGGGAGATGCCGTACGGTTGTATGAAGGCAGTCAAATCGGAAATTTTTACGGAAAACGGTTTGCCGGATTTGATACGGACGGAGAATGGTTGTTCTATAAAAAAGACGGAACAGCTGTCAGACCGGATCAAATAGCAGAAGAAGATATGACAGTAATCGGAAACGGACAACCCAAATGGTATGTGTCTTTATCCAATAATTTTACTTATAAGAATTTCGATGCTTCGTTTATGTTTAGAGGACGATTGGGATTTGATGCATTAAACCGCGTGAAAATGACTTACGGTAACTTGAGAACCTTGCAATCGGGAGATAATGTGCTTAAGGATGCAATGAAATGGGGAATAAATGCTTCTTATCAATATTCTGACTATTACATTGAGAAAGGAGATTACTTAAAATTGGATAATATAACCATCGGATATACATTCCAAAATCCCAATCCGTATATACCTGCGTTTCGTGTGTATGCGACGGCTACCGATCTGTTTACATTGACCGGTTATAAAGGATATGATCCGGAAATGGACGACACCGGCTTAAGCCCCAGTATGGAGGATCGGGGAAGAAGCCCTATCACCAGAAGTTTTACGTTAGGTATTAATTTGAAATTTTAATTTTAAGAAAGATGAAAAAAAATAAAATATCCGTTTTCTCCCTCTTGTTTGTATTGGGACTTTTCTTTATTTCCTGTACCGATCTGGATGAAAGAATATATAGTGACAGTAATACTTCGAACTTTTATAACAATAGGAAGGAAGTGTTGTCTGCTGTGTTGAGGCCTTATACCCACAGTCGGGCCACCTTCGGGCAAACATCCCGGCAAAATTGCTGGATGATGAATGAATTTTCTGCCGACCAATTGGCTTGGCCGGTGAAAGGACCGCACGGGTATGATGGCGGCAAATGGATCCAATTGCATTATCATACTTGGGATGATATGCATGATGCCATCAAGGAATGTTGGAACCTGCTTTTTATGGGGTTGGGCTTTTGTAACGATGCAGTTCAAAGTTTGGATTCGTATGAAGCTTCCCGCATGGGGATAACCGAAGCCGAAAGGTTGGAGTATATTGCCGAATTGAGAGCAAACAGAGCTTATTATTATTTAAATGCGATGGATGTCTTTGGAAATGTGCCCATTGTTACTCAAGTGGGCGAGCCTTTAACGCCGGCCACCAATTCACGAGCCGAAGTATTTAAATTTGTGGAGGATGAAATGTTGGAGGTTATCAATCAGTTGCCTGATATGGATTATAAAAATGTAGGTCGTTTTACGAAAAGTGCAGGGTATGCCATTCTTGCCGAATTATACCTGAATGCGGAAGTTTGGACCGGTACTGCCCGTTGGAACGATTGTATTACTTATTGTAATAAATTGCTGGCAGGAGAAGGCGGCTCGCAACATGGAAAAATGCAGTTGGATGAAGATTTGGTTACTACGTATTGTAATCAAAACACAGAAAAATCCAATGAAAATATCTTGGTGCTTTCTTATGATTATTCATCTTCGGGTGATCGTTGCGGATGGAGTGGACATTTCTATCATTTTAATCAACGTTATATCTACGGAGGACACAGTAACGGAAATGATGGTGTCGTTGTTATCCCTTCGGCTTATGATGCTTTCAAAGATAATGATCTGAGAAAACAACAATGGATGCTTATCGGTCCTCAGTTTCATTATGATGATCCGACCAAAGCGGTTCTCGGAACTTCGGAATATAGCGGACAGCCCTTGGTATTTGTAAAAGAAATCAAAAGATTCAGTGAAGGAGGAACAGAGTCTACCATGTATACAGGCGAAGAAAACAGCGGAGCGCGTTTTAATAAATATAACCCGGGGCCGCAAAGCGAACCGAATTATTGGAATAACGATTGGGTATTATATCGTCTGACCGAAATTTATTACATGAAAGCGGAAGCGTTAATGCGTATGAACGGAAATACGGCCACCCAAGAAGCGGTCGATTTGATCAATGCTACCCGTCAGCGAGCATTTTTACCGGAAGATTGGAATGCCGAAAAGTATACGGTCGCAACACTTACTATGGACGAGTTGTTGGCCGAACGAGGACGCGAATTTATTTTTGAAGGAAAAAGAAGAAAGGATATGATTCGTTTCGGCAAATTTCTTACCACCGAATGGTGGGATCATAAACCGACACAAAGCGAACATCTTAATATTTTCCCGATTCCTTATTCTCAAACCATGCTTAATTCCAATTTGATTCAAAATCCGGGATATTCCAATTAGTATTTCGAGTGATAATAAAATAAAACTCGATACGTTTATAATAATGATATGATGTGAGTGAGGGAGACCCGTCTCCCTCACTTTAATTTATGAAGGTATATTATTGCCGTATATTTTTGCTTCTGTTTCCATTATACGGCTTGTCGGATTGAATATCTTTTAATTTAATATTTAATACTCATGAAAAAAGTTTCTGTTATTTTATGCCTGATATGTATTTCGTTTGTTTTATACGGACAAAAGTTAACGGTTGCGTCTTATAATATCCGTTACGATAATGCCGGAGATGCAAAGGATGGGAACGGTTGGACTCGTCGCTTTCCGGTGCAAAGTCAATTGATTAAATTCAATGATTTTGATGTTTTCGGAGCTCAGGAAGTGTTGCATCATCAATTGCATGATTTGTTGAGGGAATTACCGGAATATGATTACATAGGAGTAGGGCGTGATGACGGAAAGACAAAAGGAGAATATGCTCCTGTTTTTTACAAAAAAGATTGTTTTGATGTGTTGCAATCCGGTGTTTTTTGGTTATCCGAACATACCGATTATCCGAATAAAGGATGGGATGCCGTTCTCCCCAGAATTTGTACATGGGGTTGTTTCAAAGACAAAAAAACGGACTTCCGTTTTTGGTTCTTTAATTTACATATGGATCATGTCGGGGTGGAGGCACGTCGACACAGTGCCCGTTTGGTATTGGATAAAATAACTCAACTGTGCGGAACCGATCCTGTTATTTTGACCGGAGATTTTAACGTTGATCAAACCCATGAAAGTTACAAAATATTAAACGAGTCGGATCTTTTGGATGATTCTTACGAAGTAACACGTTTACGGTATGCATTGAACGGTACTTTTAATGCTTGGGATATTAATCTGAAAACGGAGAGCCGTATCGATCATATATTTGTAAGTCCTTCTTTTATTGTAGAAAAATACGGTGTGTTGACCGATACATATCGATCCGAAAAAGAAAGCGGAAAGACAGTACAGTCCGGAAATTTCCCGAAAGAAGTTTCGTTGAAAGAATACGATGCACGCTTACCGTCGGATCATTTTCCCGTCAAAGTCGAATTGATGTATATAATCAATCCAAATTAAGTAATAGGACCGCAACCATTGATTGTGTCTGAGTTTTCGGGTGTAATAAGTAAAAAAATCAATGGTTGCGTATTCTTTTGTTGCAGCAAAGCGTATGTTTCTTTTGCCGCAAGAAAAATGTTTTAGATGTACATCTAAGACTGCGTTAGATGTACATGTAAAACCGTTTTAGATGTACATCTAAAACAAGATTGTTACCGCAACCCAATTGCCGATCTTTGCTGATGAAAGAAAGCGGCTCCGAAGAAACCGATTGTTATTGGTACTGCAATTTATTTAATAAAAGGCTATTGCTTATTATTCAATATAAAGTCTAATGTTTAATTCCGGATCAATGATCAGATAAAAAAGAAAAGTTTTGTTGTCACAACGTTCGGAAGATTTAATCATTTTAATAATGAGTAAATTCGGTTTGTGTTTTCGGCTATGATTCTGTATGGTGTTTCTTTGATGACATGCTAACCCGGCAAGAAGATTGCCGGCAAACGCAACGAAATATTTTGGGAATAACTGTATATTTAATAAATACTGTAAAAATCCGGTTTGATACAAATACCGAATCGAATACTGGCAGTATATCGGTTATAATCCAATAGGCTTTCTCCATATCCGTTGAAATACCGTCCGTACAAATATAAATTTGATTTTTCGGACATCCGAAAGCTGGCGGTTAAAATGGTATTGATATTCCCCAATCCTTTACGGGGATTTAATTCTGCAGAAAGCCACCATTTATGTTTGTAACTGGTATAATTGATGATGAAATTGCCCAATCCTTTATAATCAATTAAATCCCTGTTATTTCCTCCGTCTACGAAAGGTGCCCATAATTCTCCGGAGATATTGAATCGGGGATTAAAATAATACTTGGCAGAAAAACTTAAATAATTCCAGCTTCTGGATTTATCTCCGTCTTGTCCGTTGGATTCGTGTTTTATTTGAAAGAAGGCAGCGCCTACTACTCTGTTTTTAAGAAAGAGTGTTTTTCCCAATCCTATTCCCGGGTTATAGTTAGTATCCCTAAACGGACTGGATTCAGCATAAATATCCCAAAAAGATTTTTGAGTATAAGTCAGGTAGGCAAATGTTTTAAGAGGTAAAACGGTTTTTGTCAGTCGGTGACGAATACTCACTTGGAACGCTGCATCTGCTGAAGTATTGGTAATCTTTTCATTTAACGGAATTCCTGTCATGAAATAGGTGTCCCGGTATACGGCAAAAGCCGGGTATTTGTCCAATATCCGTATCGCTTCATCTTCAGACATATAAATATGCATCGGCTTAAATATGTTTTTCTCTTTCATAGCACTTTCATATACCTCTTTAATACTGTCATTGGCAATGTCAAATAATATTTCCTGTGCCCCGGCTGCAACCGGCGATATGATGAAAAATAAAAGTATAAAGGTTTGTTTAAACATGATTATATTTGATGATTTGGAAGAAGTCCTTGAAAACTTATGAATTATTTTTATACTGATTTGATTATTTATCCTCTTGTCCCTTGTTTTATCTCAATTAACTGAATATTATTGCCTTAATAAATTGCAAATTTAATATATAATGTAGAATAATGTATTTTTGTTTTAGAAATTACGACTGAATTAAAGAATATATATAATCCATGATTTTCTTATTATTCTTAAATCCTTTAGAAAAGGTCGCATCAAAATGGTTTGTTTCGTTATCAAAGAATCCCATGGATTGAGTGAATATCCGAGCCATAATTTTCACGTTGGTTTCTTTTTTTACATCTCCTTTTTCAATACTTTTTTGAATTGATTTAGCCCATCCGTTAAATGCTCTTTCTTTATATTTTTTCAGTTTATTCAAAAAACCGGGATATCTTTTTGCTGCTTGGATGGCCAATGCTGTATAATTCAGAAATTTCGCTTCTGTATATGCCATATCGTCTAAATAATTGGCAATTTGCTGTTGATGCCGATAAATCAGTTTGATTTGCTCCGGAACCGTAATGTCTTCGCTGTATTGAGGCATTAATCTCTCAATTGCTTCAAAGAAATATTTGTCAATTACTTGGATGAATAAGTCATCTTTACTTTCAAAATAACGATACATTGCTCCCCGGGATATTTTTAATTCCTGATGTAAAACGGTCATGGAGGCACTGTCGTATCCTTTGGCCATGAATACTTCAAATGCTTTTTCCAGGATGTATTGTTTTTTGTTTTGCATGCACGTGAATGATTGTTCACTGCAAAGGTGAGTTTTTTTTGGATAGATGCAAAATATTTTAATGAAGAATATTTTGAAATAGTACTAAGCGGAACCTAAATTGCTTGTATAGAATGAAATATTTCTATGCATAAAATGAGTTCTTATTTCTTTTACAAAAGAACGATCGTTCATTTATTTGCAGTAATATAACCGGGGGATGAGCCGGTGTCAAGAAAAGGGAAAGAATTGTTGATGCTCTGATTTGGCAGTGATCAAAACCTATAATAAAAAATAACAATATTTATTTATGCCGGTTTTATTATTTGGTGTACTGTGATTCAGTGTAGTAGATGCTTAATTGGCCCGATGCCCGCTTTTATAAATTCAATTTTTTTGCGTAAGTTTGTCTTCAAAAACAGAATATGAAAGTCAAGATAGTAAATAAATCCAATCATCCGATTCCCGAATATGCAACACCCTACTCTGCCGGAGTGGATTTGAGAGCAAATATAGACATTCCCGTGACTCTTAATCCCTTGGAAAGACAGCTGATTCCTACGGGCATTTTTATTGAATTACCGGTAGGATATGAAGCGCAGATCCGACCTCGGAGCGGATTGGCGATCAAACATGGAATTTCGCTTGTGAACAGCCCCGGAACTATAGATTCCGATTACAGAGGGGAAATAAAGGTTATAATGATTAACCTTTCGAATGTCCCGTTTGTTATTAATGCCGGAGAACGTATCTGTCAAATGGTAATTTCTCGCTATGTACAAGTGGAATGGGAAGAATCCGATACATTGGAAGAAACGGAACGAGGTGTGGGAGGATTTGGTCATACAGGTAAAAACTGATTCGCTTTTAATATTTTTTGATCTTATTAAATGTATGAAACGTTACATTTATTGTATAATTATACTTCTTGTTTGTGTTGAGAATTCCATGGCCGGAAATGGTTCCGATACGAATGGAACTGTACAATCATCGTTAACCCCGGCGGAAAAACGTAAGTTTGATTATTTTTTCCTGGAAGCCGTACGTCAAAAACAAGCGGGTAAATACAGCGAAGCCTTTGCCGGATTTTCACATGCTTTAAGCATCGATTCGGTTTCTCCGGTGGCATTATATGAGATATCCAATTATTATCTTTATCTCAATCAGCCTTATTTGGCGATTGAGTCATTAAAAAAGGCAGTTCGTTATAATGACCGGTTCGAATATAAAATAGCATTGGCGAATCTTACCCGCGAATTGGGATTATATGAAGAATCTGTAGGACTGTATGAAGAACTGTCTGCTTCTTATCCTGAAAAAGCGGAGCTGAATTTTTATTTAAGCGAAATTTATGAACAACTCGGAGAAATAGATAAAGCCATAAATGCATTGGACCTGTTGGAAAACAACCTGGGAATGAATGAAAACCTCTCTCTTCAGAAGTATCGTTTATATACTATGACAGATCGTTCCGAAGCAGCTTTCAATGAATTGGATAAATTGTCGGAAAAATATCCCTTGGACGCAAAGTATCCGATCATTATCGGAGATTTGTATTTGGAACAGAATAATCCCGAGAAAGCCCTCGTTTATTATAAGAGAGCATATGCAATCGATCCCAAAAGTCCGTATTATGTTGTGTCCATGGCAAATTATTATGAATACACGGGCGATGATGAGGCAGCCGGGAAAGAAATTGATACAGCCCTCCGGAATCCGGAATTGGATGTGGAAATAAAGCTTTCGATCTTAACACGTTATATTCAGGGGCTGAACAGGAGTAAGAAAGATATAGAACCAACCAATGCGTTGTTTGAAACGCTGATTTCACAACATCCTCAAGAAAAAGAACTCAACTTGATGTATGGCAATTTGTTGTTGTTTCAGAATAAAGTAGAAGATGCCAAGTTTCAATTTCAAGTAGTGACCGAAGCATCACCCGAGAACATTGTGGCTTGGAAACAATTATTGAATATCGCATTGAAAGAGAATAAACCCGATGATTGTATCGCAATTTGCAACAAGGCATTGGAACAATTTCCGGAGGACCCCGAATTTTATTTTTATAAGGGAATTGCCTTTTCCATTAAAGAAGATTATAATCAAGCGTTGGAATCCTATTTACAAGGCATAGCTTTTGTTCCGCAGGAAAATCCGGCTTTATTGTCGGATTTTTACGGACAGATCGGTGATACTTATCATCAATTGAAGAAAAAGGAGGAAGCTTATGAAGCTTACGAAAAAGCATTGAGCTTCAATGATAAAAATATAGGCGTATTGAATAATTATGCTTATTTCCTTTCATTGGATAAGAAAGAATTGGCCAAAGCCGAACGAATGAGTTCGCAAACGGTTAAAATGCAACCGGACAATTCTACTTATTTAGATACATATGCATGGATATTCTTTGTGCGTGAAAACTATACGTTGGCTAAGTTTTATATTGAAAGTGCCATGGCGAAAGATGGTGATAAGAGCGCTGAGATTGTAGATCATTACGGTGATATATTGTTTATGACGGGAGATAAGGAAAATGCCGTAATACAATGGAAGAAGGCATTGGAGCTGGGAAAAGATACCGAAATATTGAGAAAGAAAATAAATGATCAACAATATTATGAAGAGGAAAGTCCGGAATAAACCGGTTTATTTGTTTTTTATGGTTGCTTTTTGTCTTTTGAT
>DAIQOU010000669.1:0-2635 GCA_036787725.1 Bacteroidales bacterium | reverse complement strand
TCTCCCTAATTTCACCCTTCTCCTGTCTTAGGATGCACAAAAATAAAACATATTAATTTTCCGGCCGATTAAATAATAATGTGTATCTTTGCGTGCCTTTTTAGTTAGGGATTGAAAGAAATAAACCCTTATTCCAAAGTACAGGTATTTTCGCAATCTACACAAAAATGTACTATTATACAATAATATATTAATTCAGATATCATGGCAAAGATAACAAAAGAAGCAGCATTGCTTTATCATTCACAAGGCAAGCCGGGAAAAATTGAAGTAGTCCCGACCAAGCCTCACAGTACTCAATCCGACTTGTCATTGGCTTATTCTCCGGGAGTAGCAGAGCCTTGTCTCGAAATAGAAAAAAATCCGGAAACAGCTTATGAATATACTGCAAAAGGAAACCTCGTAGCTGTTATTTCGAACGGAACGGCAGTATTGGGCCTCGGGGACATCGGAGCTTTATCGGGCAAACCGGTGATGGAAGGAAAAGGGTTACTCTTCAAAATTTTTGCCGGCATTGACGTTTTTGACATTGAAGTAAACGAAAAAGATCCGGATAAATTCATTCAAGCCGTAAAAGCCATTGCTCCTACTTTCGGCGGTATTAATCTGGAAGATATCAAAGCACCCGAATGTTTTGAAATAGAAACGCGCCTGAAAGAAGAGTTGGACATCCCGGTAATGCATGATGATCAACACGGAACAGCCATCATTTCCGCCGCCGGGTTATTAAACGCATTGGAAGTGGCCGGCAAAAAGATCGAGGAAGTTCAAATTGTAGTGAACGGTGCCGGTGCTTCGGCCAATTCATGTACCAAGTTGTATATGGCATTGGGAGCCAAAAAAGAAAACATCGTTATGTGCGACAGCAAAGGAGTAATCTCGACTCGTCGTACCGATCTGAACGAATCTAAAAAATACTTTGCAACCGAAAAAGATGTCAATACATTAGCGGAAGCGGTAGTAGGTGCCGATGTATTTTTGGGGCTTTCCGTTGCTGACGTTTTAACGATTGACATGGTACGCAGCATGAATGATAATCCCATCGTATTCGCCTTGGCTAATCCGAATCCGGAAATTTCGTATGCCAACGCGAAAGCTTCCCGGGAAGATCTGATTTTTGCGACGGGTCGTTCCGATTATCCCAATCAGGTAAATAACGTATTGGGATTTCCTTATATTTTCAGAGGAGCATTAGACGTACGGGCGACCACTATCAACGAAGAAATGAAACTGGCTGCCGTGAAAGCAATTGCCTCTCTTACGAAAGAAACCGTTCCGGATGTCGTAAATGCAGCTTACGGGCTCAGTCGTATTTCTTTCGGACGCGACTATATCATTCCCAAACCGTTGGATCCCCGTTTGTTGGTATGGGTTTCCACAGCGGTTGCAAAAGCTGCCATCGACTCGGGTGTGGCACGCCATGTCATTACCGATTGGGATGCCTATGCCAATAAATTAAAAGACTTAATGGGACATGACAATAAACTGATCCGTCAATTCACGGAGATGGCAAAACAAAATCCCAAACGGGTGGTATTTGCAGAAGGCAGCCACCGCAACATGTTGAAAGCGGCCGTTGTATCCAAAGAAATAGGGATTTGCGAACCCGTTTTGCTGGGAAATGACGAACGAATTGAAAAAATGGCTGCCGAATTGCAACTGGATCTTACGGGAATCGAGATCGTCAATCTCCGTCATGACCGCGAAGAAGAGCGCAGAGAACGGTATGCACAACTGTTGGCCGAAAAAAGAGCCCGGGAAGGAGCTACTTTCGACGAAGCAAAAGACAAAATGTTCGAACGAAACTATTTCGGAATGATGATGGTGGAAACCGGAGATGCCGATGCATTCATTACCGGAGTATATACCAAATATTCCAACACCATTAAAGTGGCCAAAGAAGTAATCGGAATCCGCGAAGGATACGATAATTTTGCAGCCATGCATATCTTTACCGGACCCAAAGGTATCTTCTTTCTTTCCGATACATTGATTAATCGTCATCCTTCTACTGAAGTACTGACCGACATAGCTAAGTTAACAAGGGATGCGGTTTCTTTCTTCGCTCACGATCCCGTAATGGCTATGGTTTCTTATTCCAACTTCGGAGCTGATCAGGTAGGCAGTCCGGCCAGTGTGCACGAAGTGGTACGCATCATGCAGGAAGAAAACCCGGATTTGGCCATCGATGGCGAAATGCAAGTCAATTTTGCATTGGATAAAGAACTGAGAGATCGTAAATATCCTTTTAACCGATTGAAAGGAAAAGATGTCAATACATTGGTATTTCCCAACTTGAGTTCTGCCAACACGGCACAAAAGTTATTGCAGGAAATGGGTAACGGTGAAATGATAGGACCGATTCAGATGGGGCTGAACAAACCCATTCACTTTACCGATATTGAAAGCTCGGTACGGGATATTGTTAATATTACTACGGTAGCCGTAATTGATGCCATCGTTCAAGAACAAATAAGCAATAAAAAATAAACCTTTTTTAATACCAAGAAAGAGATTGTCTCAAAAGGCCGGGTATTTCCCGGAGAAGTTATGAATTGGATGTAATTACCCCTGTCGGGATAAAATGTGCATAACCCCGGGTGAGCGAAGCGTAACCCGGGGAGGCAACTCTCTT
>DAIQOU010000668.1:0-2637 GCA_036787725.1 Bacteroidales bacterium | reverse complement strand
AAAGTTTTAAAGAAGGAGTTTTCAGTTCGTTTAGAGCTTGATTGGCTTGCATATTGCCCCAATTTTTCCAATAATCGTTGATGGAGACAACATTTCCTTTATTATCTTTTAATTCCAATCGGACTAAAGTGAATTTTAATAAATCCCGAGTTCGCAATTCCGGAATAAAACATTCGATTTTACTGTTGGCCGGAACATCATATCGTTCGGTTTTGGAATAATATTCTTTTCCGTTTATATGGTAATATTTAACAGTTGCTCTTAATCCTTTTTGCTCCTTTCTTGTCGCATTTACAAGAATGACTTTATTGTCCGGTAAATTCATTTGGATATGAAGCGGCTCTTGTGCCTTTTTTGCTCCGAAATAAGATCCCGGTGTTTCATAATCATATGTATATGTCTGCCAAGTCATGCTGGGCCAGGAAGGATGACTCATCCAGAGAATCAACCCGGTAGTATTATTCCACATTCTACTGTTCCAGGATTCGATCATGGCTCTCCATGTATCGTAAGTCACCAATTGAGCTTTTTTGGAAAATTCTTCCATACTTTTGGCCTCTCCGTAACTGTTCACCGCCGCCATAAAATCTTGGAAGAAATGAGTTGTATGATGAAGATCGTGATAAGCCCATACATCATTGATCGGCCATTGATCTTCCGGTGCAATAAATTTCCGGATCGTATTGGCGGTAGGAATGGCTTGGGCCCCGAATTCCGTATTGAAACCGTCTGCTACCTCAGTATAATAACGGGATTGATCTTTGAAATATCCGTAAGGTCCGCTGTTGACAGCATTTAAGAAGCGGGAATTGCCGTGGTAGTGGCGGGTAGGATCTTCTTTAGCCATCATTTTTACCAATTGAGGTTCCATTCCGCGGGGGGCATAACCTTCGTTCCGAGGACACCAGATGGCAATAGAAGGATGAGTTCGAAAGCGCCGTACCACATCGGTTGCATTTCTCATAAAGAGAGGATAATCATTGGGTTCGACGGTGTCGTCGGTTGTAATCCAAAAATCATTCCAGACCAACATTCCGTATTCGTCTGCCAATTCATAAAACAATTCTTCAGTCGATTCTCCGGTCCAGTTTCGAATCAGGTTGAAATGGGCGTCCCGGTGAAGTTCGAAATAAGGGATAAATTTTTCTCGGGAAATGCGTTTCATGGCATCATCCATTCCAAAGGTTCCTCCTTTAATAAAGATGCGAACTCCATTGACCCGGAATACGAAAAATTGTTCGACCGGGTCATCATTGGATAATGGTTCAAATACTTTGTCTTCATCTACATCTTTGTATAACGACGGAATGGTGCGGTTTAGTTTGGGATCTCCTACCTTTACAACATTTTCATAATCGAAAATTGGGTTACCGCCATTATCAATATCTGCCGGGGTATAAGCAATACGGTGATTCCCTTTCTTTTCGCTGTATACCATCAGTTCGTACGATAGTTCACGTATTCCGAAACGGCATTTTTTCAGATCGGAAAATTCAGAACCTACAGCAGCTTTCAATTCCAGCCGGTAAAGCGGATGTGCACCATATCCGTTGGGCCACCATAATTTAGGATTTTTAAGCCGAAGTGCTTCAAACTCTTTTGGATCGAAAATGATTTCTTTCTCTTCTTGTGCTCGCAATTGATAAGGTTGTTGAATATTTACTCCTTCGAAAGAGGCATACAGTGTTCCTTGTACCGGTTTGTCTGTAAGATTTTTTATGGGGGTAATAATTTTTATCAGGGCTTGAGTCGTGTCCGGTAAAGGAAGGTCGGTAATAACATGCGGATCTCCGATAACAACATCTCCTCCTATTTTCAGTCGTACATCCTGCCATATTCCCGAGTTTCTGTCTCGAATGCCGGGTATCCAATCCCAACCCATGGATGCAATGAAGGTAGGACCGTCCAGACTCAGTTGTCCTCCGTTTAATCCTTGTCCTTCAATCATGGATTGTTCATGAGGAATTCCCGGATTATCGGGAGGAGAGATGTGCACTGCCAATATGTTTTTCTCTTTTTTTATCAGAGACGTAATATCAAATTCTCCTCGAATGAATGCTCCGTCTATATTTCCTAATTTTTTTCCGTTAAGAAATACTTCCGCCCGATAATTGATTCCGTTTAATAAAAGGCGAATTTGTTTGCCTGAGGTATTTTCGGGAGCGTCAAAAATTACTCTGTACCACCATTTCATACGGCATAACGTATCGGGAATAGCCATATTGTTTAATCCGAAATACGGATCCGGATATACACCTTGATTGACTAAAGTGGTTAAAATGGTGCCGGGAACGGTTGCGTTGTACCAATCACCGGTATTCAACCCGACATTAAAAATGGAGGTTTCGGATTCCATTACCTGCTCGGAGGAGGCCAGCTCCCATCCGTCTGAAATTATCCATTCTCCTTGTTGTGTGGGGATTAAGCGAGTAGGAATATTTTCTTTCTGTTTTCGTTGAGCGGTTTGGAAAGGCGCTTTTCCTTCGGGCATGCGATCAGCCGGTTGTTTTTCTTTCAGTCCTTCCCATAATCGCCTCATTCCTGTTTTTCCCATCATATCCTGACCGGATACGGAAAAAGAAAAGACAAAAGAAAACAGGAGGAAAGAACAAATAAATACTTGTTTTTTTAAAGTTA
>DAIQOU010000150.1:0-9627 GCA_036787725.1 Bacteroidales bacterium | reverse complement strand
TTTCTTATAATTCCTCGTTGAGAGGAAAGAATAAAGCTGATCACGTTCTTTTTTTCCGGCGAATCCGGCATCTTTAATTCTATATGCTTTACAGCATCTGAATTGTTTAAACCGGATTGATATAAAATTCTGTATATTTCTTGAATACCGGTAATTTGTTTGTTTGAAAATCCTCTTCTTTTTAATCCTGTTCCATTAATTCCGAAAAAAGAAATGGGTTCTCTTCCGGCCGTGATATAGGGAGGAATATCTTTTCCGAACCGGGAACCGCCTTGTATCATTGCATGTTGTCCTACTCGCGAAAACTGATGAACCAAAACTCCCCCGCTTAGTATGGCAAAATCT
This sequence comes from Bacteroidales bacterium, assembly GCA_036787725.1. GTDB lineage: Bacteria > Bacteroidota > Bacteroidia > Bacteroidales > Azobacteroidaceae > DAIQOU01. The sequence continues at coordinate 9,282 of DAIQOU010000150.1, read as the reverse complement.
TCAATTTCAACTTCTCCTGCCAGTTGGGAGGCATTTCCGATGATTACATTGTTTTTCAGAATACAATCATGGGCAATGTGGGAATAGGCCATTAATAAACAATTGTTTCCCACTACCGTTTTTCCTTTGGCCGCAGTGCCTCTATTCACGGTTACACATTCCCTTATGGTAGTATTATTTCCGATTTCACAAGTCGAATCTTCTCCTTGGAATTTCAGGTCTTGGGGAATTCCCGAAATCACGGCTCCGGGAAATAGAGTGCAATTTTCCCCTATTCTGGCTCCTTCTAAAATAACAACGTTGGGGAAAATATACGTTCCGTCTCCGATTACTACGTTCTTATCTATAGTTACAAAAGGACTGACGGTAACATTTTTCCCAATGACGGCATTTGGATGGATAGAAGATAAATTATTCATTTTATTTAGTTGTTTATTTAAAAATAGGAAATGGTTTTAGCGATTTTGTTTTTCTTTTTAAGATTCCGGGAGTATTTCGCGGAGGTCCTTTATTTTATCCGTTTTTTGCCCTGCACCTAAAATGCCGGTGCCTCCTCCCAGGATATTACTGTATATCTTGACCGGTTCGGCCAGGCCGTAATCCGCCATGTCATGCATCAGATTATCGTCGTCAATATATTGAAGTGAACTGAGGTATTGATAATAAGCTTGTGATAATGAAAATAGAGTAATTTTTCTTTTTAACTCTCCTTTAAATATATAATTGTAATCGCCTCCGGTCTCTTTAATAATAAGAGTATATTCTTTTCCGTTAATGGTTTCATCCGAGAAGGTACGACCTCCTTGTCCCCCCAGAAATTTACCTTCCAATGATCCTTCCAATATGGATTTTTGACCAATAAATATAGGGTCGGAAGAATAGTCTAACGAACCGATCCCTCGATGTGAATCATCGGAAATACGGATCAAATAATAATTGGTTTCATTCGCATTATCCCGGAATGTAATTTCGTATTTTACTTCTATTTTCATCATGGGTGTAATCCCCGAACTGTCGATGATAATACTTCCGTCGTCAATACTTCGATAGGAGATTTTGATATCGTCGAGTGTGGCTTGGGAGGGTACTGTATCTTCTGCCCATACGGTTCCGTATTCGGTAGAAGCGACTACTTTTATTGCATCTCCCGGATGAGGGACAAAAGAAGATATATAAATTCCGTCGGCATTTAAAGAACCTTCTTCGGCTGCATCCGACCATTGCATTTGTTCTTTATAACTTCCGTTGACATACAATTCCACGGTTGCATTTTTTAAGGTAATATTGGGATATTGGTCGGTAAAGAACCAAGTTCGACTGATACTTGCCATAACAACCGTATCCGGGAAAACCGAACAATTCAATACGGCTTTCGGAGTCGGACGGTATTTTTCCAAGTCAAGATCCGCATAACAGGAACCGAATAATATACCTGAAATGATAACGATAAAGATAGTGAGCTTTTTATTCATGTCTTTAAAATTTATAAGTATAAGAAACAGACGGAATGATCGGAAAAATGCTTAATGTTCTGAATCTCGAATGCATATTATGGACAACACTTCCGCCCGAATAAATGGATTCTTTCGTAATTACAATGGGATTCATACGACAATAGGCATTGTAAACACTGATATTCCAAATACCTATGCGTCCGTTTTTCTTTGGACAATATATATTAATTCCCAAATCCAGTCGGTGGTAGTCAGGTAGTCGAATATTATTTTTTTTGTCATAATAATCAAGCCCCCCGTTGGAAGAATCAATACTTCCCGGAGTAAGATCGGGATGGAATCCGCTTTGGTGTAACGGTTGATAGTTTTCGAGAGAAAGCGTAACGCGATTGCCAGTCATATACGTCCAACTCCCGTTGAATTCTATTTTCTTATTTAGTTTGTAGTTTACCACTATGTTGATTTTGTGTCGATTATCATATTTCGAAGGAAAAGTTTTGCCTTCATTGATCTCTGCAAAACGTCGATCCGACCACATTAATCCGTAACCAATATAACCGGTAATACAACCCGTTTCTTTTGTAGCGATAAAATCAACCCCATAAGCTCGTCCTTTACCCGAAGTCAGTTTGTTTTCCCAGCCGCTTGTGGAAGGCAAAAAATTATATCCGTCTTTATAGTCCAGTAGGTTGTTCATCCATTTATAATAAGTTTCTCCCGAAAAAGAATAGCTGTTGGTAAGTTTATAATATATTCCCGCAGAAAGCTGGTCGGCGGTAAGCGGTTTTCGGTTTTTACCGACAGGCATCCAGAAATCGGTAGGTAAACTGATATAGCTGTCACTCACTTGTTGTACAAATTGATTCATTCGGGAGTAAGAAGCCTTCAGACTCAAATCGGGAGATAATAAAAAACGGGTAGAGATACGAGGTTCTAAATGAAAAGAAGTTTCTTCCCGGTTGTCGTACCCAACCAGTCGTAATCCTGTATGTATACTCCAAAAAGGCAATAATTCCCGGTTATCCTGAATATATAAGTTGAATTCGTTTCCCGCGAGTGTCTCCTTTGAATCCGGAGTACTGTAATCAATACTTGAAGTGGATTTTACATATTCCGGACGAAAACGATGATGAATATAATGAGCTCCGAAAAGAATCCGGTTCGGTCCGACATTATAATTGAAATCTGCCCGGAGTCCGAAATCTTCAATTCCGTTTTCACTTGAATTTTCGATGAAAATCTTTTCATATTCCGGATCGCCCTTTTCGCCTGTTACTTCGCATATGGACCGCTTTAAGGTGGAGGCGTATCGGGTATAAGAAGCTTTAATGTCTCCGGATAATTTATTATTAAATGAACACGACCATCCCGGAGCAATCAGCAGATTGCCCCACCGTAATTTGTTTATATCTTGGTTTTGGAACGGATCGCTCTCGCCTACAGAAAATTCTTTTATTCCGAATTTCAGTCGGTCTTCTCCAAAGTAAAAGTTCAAATAACCATAACTTCGATCGCTAAAACGATGTTTAACTTTCAAACTCAGATCAGTGAATGCATATCCGGCGGTTGTTTTTTTACCGTCTTTTTTATCTTTATTATTTATGATTGCCAATGCCGGAATAGAAAGCACATCCAACCAAGAGCGCCGGAGGGAGACATTAAAAGTAGTTTTTTCCTTAATAAGGGGACCTTCGAAATTCAGACTTCCGGAAGTAAGCCCCAAGGTGGCCGTTCCATGATACTCTGTCGGATTTCCGTCTTTGAAATGGACATCTACCACACTTGAAAGACGTCCTCCATACTTAGCCGGGAAAGCCGATTTGTAAAAGTCCATATCTCTTACTGCTTCCGTATGGAAAGCGGAAAAGATTCCCCCCAAATGATTTATTTGATATAACGGATTTCCGTCGATCATATAAAGATTTTCATCTCCGTTGCCTCCGCGAACATACATCCCGGCCAATCCCTCAATTCCGGCGACTACGCCGGGTTGGGTTTGTAATGCTTTAATCACATCTGCTTCTCCAAACAATACCGGAATATTTTTTATTTCTGCCCGACTCATGGAAAGCATCCCCATTTGAGGAGATTGAATTATATTTTCCGCTTTTCCGCTTCCCGTAATTACTACTTCCTCGAGATAATAATTATGGTCATTGGAAGAAATATCTAAAATAATGTTTTCATCCGGCAGAGGTGTTACATTCCGGAAAACAGCAGTACTGTAACCTACTACACTTACTTTCAGATTGTAAGGGCCGCCGGGGATGTTTTCCAGTTTAAAGTATCCCAAGCTGTCGGCTATGGCTCCTTTAGAAAGATGGTCCAACAGTGTTATGCTGGCATACCCTACCGGATCACCTGTTTCCCTTTCTACCACTCTTCCCGAAATGGTTTGTGGGGTTTTGCTTGTCACTTTCTTACTTTTGTCATTTTCGGATAAAGGGATCAAAATAATATGGTATCCGTTTATTTTATAAGTATATCCGGTATTCTTCAATATTTTTTCCAGTGCTTGAGGTAAGCTTGCATTTTCCAAAAAGACGGAGATTTTCTTTTTCAACTTTATCGTTGACCCGCTGTAAGCTACGGTATAACCGGTTTGTTTTTCAATTAATTCAAAAGCTTTTTCAATGGAAATGTTCTTTTCCCGGATTGTTATCTCCTTATCCCGGGAAAAAACGGTTGCCGGAAAGAGAAAATAAAAAATGAAGATTGAAAACAGGATTATTATTTTATTTTTATTTATTGGATTCATTAAATTATCTTTGTATAGTTGATACTTTATTTACTTCTTATAGGATGATTATAAGTATTCGACGTTTCAAAACCGGAAGAAGGCTGCAACTCCTTCCGGTTTCTTTTATTTCATAGGCAATCTTTTATTTATTGGATTTTATGATAATGGTATCGCTTTCTTTTTCGTAAGTGAAGGTCCTTGCCACCTCTTTCAATATTTCTAATATTTGATCAAGGCTGTCATTTCTCAAAAATTTAATAGTATAATTTTCTTTCGGAATATTTTTTCCTTCCATTATAAAAGAAACATCAAACCGTCTTTCCAATGTGTTCAGGATTTCTTCCAATGAGGAGTCAATAAAAAACAGCTGTCCGGTTCTCCATGCGGCAGCATCTTCTGCCTTTATTTGAGTTATATTTGTTTCTTTAGTAAGATTATTATGGATCAATTGTTCGTTTGGCCGTAAGACATACGATTTTTCCGCATTTGTTTTAACCTCAACTTTTCCTTTGGTCAAGGTTGCGATGGTTTGGGCGTCTTCCGGAAAAGCTTTTACATTAAATTCGGTACCCAATACTCGGACAGAAAGATGGGGTGTTTGTACGATAAAAGGACGAGAAGGATCTTTTTCTACCATAAAATAGGCTTCCCCTTCTAAATAGATCTGTCGGTTTTTTTTGAACGGTAGTGAATAACGAATATTGCTGCCTGAATTTAACCATACTTTAGAACTGTCCGGTAATATAATTTGTTTTGTTTCTCCAAAAGCAGCTGCCAGACGGATCTCTTCCGCTTTTTGGCTGTTATGGTAATAAAAATACAACCCCGACACAATGAACATCGGAATCAGCACTACGGCAATGCGTTGTAAAGTATGGTATAGAGGTATAATACGTTTGATACCGATCTTCCGGTTTACTTTTTTTAGAGCTCTCCGGGTGGAACCGTCGGGTTGCTCCCGGAGAGAGGTCCAATATTCGAAAGAGGCTTTTTCCTTTTCTTCAAAATCTTTTTCGTCGAGAATCCATTGTTGCACTTTCTCTTCGGTCTCTTTAGAATACCGGTTTTCCAAGAATTGTCGAACAAGTTGTGCTATTTTATTATTGTTCATATTTATTATTCGGGTATGCTTTTTTACCCATATACAATATATATACAACCGAGATGAAAAAAACTCAATAAGGAAATGTGTTTTTTTTCAAAAAAATTAAGGAAAGAAAATAAAAACAGTAAAAATTACTTTTCGAAGGTCTTTCAATGCAAGACTCAACTGGCTCTCTACGTTTCTCTTAGTGGTGTTGAGGAGGTCGGCTATTTCTTCATTTTTGAGACCTTCATTTCTGCTGAGGCGATAGATCTTTTTTCTTTGTTCGGGCATCCGGTCTACTGTCATTTCAATCAGCAATAAGGTTTCTTTAGCAATCAGCTTGTCTTCCGATGTAAAACTTTTATCGGAATCAGCAAGGGCATTCGTTTTATAAGATTCTTTTATGAATTTATGCTTCAAGAAGTTGAGAGCTGTATTGCGAGCGATTGTATGCAGGTAGGAACTGAATGTTTTATCCGGATCGATGGAAGTGCGATTGATCCACAGATTAACGAATATATCTTCGGCTAACTCTTCCGCGTCTGCATCGGATTTTATATATCCGTTAATAAAAGTCTTGGTTTTATTAAAATAAGCAATGAATATTTTTTCGAAAGCTTTATGACTGCCTTCTCTTAGTGCGTAAAATATGTTTTCATCCGTAATGTTCACTTCCGAAAGGAACGTAATTGTTTTCAAACAAACAAATTGCAGGGATCCGTTATTAAGATATTCACTTATGCCGTTTCACTCCGGTTGTTGATACCGGAGTGAACGTTTTTATAATTTATTGAGTTTATGCAGGAGGTAATAACTTTTTTACCATGTCGGAGATTGCTCTTCCTTCCGCTTTTCCTGCCAGTTTTTTAGATGCCGCACCCATTACTTTTCCCATATCTTTCACTGTGGTGGCACCTGTTTCGCCAATGATGGCTTTGATTTCGGCTTCCAATTCTTCCGAAGACATTTGTTTGGGTAAATAAGACTCGATCACGGCAACTTCAGCTAACTCTTTCTCTGCCAGTTCCGGGCGATCTTGTTCCTTATAGATACCGGCACTGTCTTTACGCTGTTTCACCATTTTTTGCAAGATCTTGGTGGCAGTTTCATCACTTAATTCTCCTTCGGACCCTTTAGCTGTTTTTGCTTCAATAAATTCTTTCTTTACACCCCGAAGAGTTTCCAAACGGATTTTGTCTTTTGCCAACATGGCAGCTTTAATATCCTCACTAATCTTGTCAAATAAACTCATTCTTATCAATTATAAGGTTAATATTTTATACTAATTAAAATTCAATCACATTATCGGCGGTTTCTTCTTCATCCTCCACTGCCGTGACCGGAGAGACGTCTCCCAATAGGGTATGAGCGATCAGCTTCGGATCCCGATTATAAGCCGGATAATTGATAATGACATCAATCAATTGATCGTCATCCATCTGGTCGGGTGAGAAAATAAACGGTTTCGGACGGGTCGTTTTACCTATATTCCGTAGACCTTTGGAACCATAATATTTTTCGATCAATTTAGCATCCTCAATATCTTTTTCAGCCTCTTTCTCTTTGCGATTCAGTTCTTCTCTCGAAAATTCTCTTTCCATTTTTTCGGCCATTAATGGAATATTTTTCACACCGAAACCGGTTGCCAAAATAGTGATTTTTACACTGTCCTCTAAGCTGTCTTCCACTGCAGCTCCCCAAATCACTTCGATGTCTTTTCCAAATTTGGCCATAAAGTCATTTACATCATTCATTTCTTCCATCATCAGTTCATACTTACGGCTGAAAGAAACGTTTAACAAAATCTTTTTGGCATTGAACACATCATTATTATTCAGTAAAGGAGAATTTAAAGCTCCTTCAATTGCTTTCGAAACGCGATTTTCTCCCGAACCGATTCCGCTGCTCATAATGGCAACACCTCCTTCTTTCAGAATTGTATGTACATCGGCGAAGTCCAAATTGACATGTCCGGGTATCGTAATTATTTCAGCTATACTTTTTGCCGCGATAGTCAACGTGTCGTCTGCTTTTCCAAATGCATTCAATACGGTTAAGTCCTGATAGATTTCCCGGAGTCTTTCATTATTGATCACCAGCAGAGCATCCACATTTTTACTCATTTCTTCTACTCCGTTGAGAGCTTGAATGATCTTTTTTTCACCTTCAAACATAAACGGAATAGTCACAATGCCCACCGTAAGAATCTTCATCTCTTTGGCAATTTTGGCAATTACAGGTGCTGCACCCGTACCGGTACCGCCTCCCATACCCGCTGTGATGAATACCATTTTTGTTCCGTCGTCCAATAAGCGATGAATGTCTTCTGCACTTTCTTCCGCAGCTTGTTTTGCTCTTTCCGGCCTGTTTCCGGCGCCTAAACCGGCCGTTATCAATTTTCCCAACTGCAATTTTGTAGGGACATCACTGCCTAATAATGCCTGATTATCTGTATTGCAAAGGACAAACGTCACATCGTGTATTCCCTCTTTATGCATATGCGTAACGGCATTTCCTCCTCCTCCTCCTACTCCGATAACTTTTATAATGGACGGAGTTGCCGTAGGGTAATCAAATTGTAATATATCATCCATAATCCTATATTTTTAAAGGCTTACCTTAATTTTATTCTTCATCAAACAGTTTCTTGGAGAAACCATCAAAATTCTTTTTCATTCGTTTAAAAAATCCTTTTTCCTTACTCTCCTGTTGTTGGATCGTTGGATTAGATTGCTTTATCTGAACAACTTCCACTTCCTCATCTTTAAACAACGATTGTTCCACCAAAGTTTCTTGTTTTACTTCAATTATTTTGGCGCAGTTATTTTTTCCCATCGCCAGTAAACCAACAGCTTGTACGTTTCCGTAATCACCTCCTATCTCTGCGGAATTAACCAATGATTTTTTTACGGAAGCGATTCGGACTTCGTAGCCGAGTTTACTCTTGACAGATTCGCTCAAATTGTTTAATGCAGCTCCTCCTCCCGTAATAATGATGCCGGCGCCTAATGCATCTCCGAATCCGGATAATTCGATTTGGTGAGAGATGTTTGCCAATATCTCGTCCATCCGGGCTTCAATGATATTATTCAGCTTACTCAGTTCAATTTCGCGGATGCGGTGTGATCCGTCGGCCAGTTGGGCCGGTTGCGCCTTTTCATTATCCAAATCAATCAAAGCGCTTCCGTAATGAATCTTCAACTCTTCTGCTTCATTTTCCAAGACATTTAGATTGCAAATATCTTTGGTGATTACATTTCCTCCTAAAGGAATGGATATCAGGAATTTTAGCGATTTGTTTTTATAAATGGACAAATAGGTAATTCCGGCTCCCAGTTCAATAAGAGCACAACCCAATTCTTTTTCTGTATGAGTTAATGTTGCCATGGCTGTAGCAATAGGGGCAACAATGTAACCGGCAATTTCAATATTTGCTTTTTCCTTTATACTCTTTTGCAAGGTACGTTTCAGGGAAGGTCTTCCCAATACCAGTTTAAACTTGGCTTCTATTTTGGAACATTGAACTCCGATGGGATTCATTTCTGGTCGGCCATCCAGGTAATATTCCGGTTCAACAATATCCAATACCTCCACAAATTCAGGTTTATACTTCTTGCATTCACTAAATAACGATTGAATCAATTGGTCGGTAACAATACCGGTGGGAACGCTTCTTTTTACGGTATGCACTTCCGAACGAAGCGATTGGCCTCCGATGCCGACATAGATCCGTTCTATTTCGGAAGGCAGCTTTGCATTCAGCTTTTTAAGCAATTTAGTTATTTTATCTGCTGTTTTTTCAACATTATAAACACATGCTCTCCGAATACAGGTTTCAGAATCTTCTTTTTCAACCGCAATGACCGAAATTTCGTTTTGTTCGTTTTTTCGTCCCACCATGGCTGTAATCTTTGAAGTTCCCAGATCTAACGCTGCTATGAATTCTGACTGTTTCATTTTTTAATCTTATTTTTTAGTGCATACCACCTGGTTTTCATATT
>DAIQOU010000149.1:0-9654 GCA_036787725.1 Bacteroidales bacterium | reverse complement strand
TCAGGTATGTGAAGCATATCAAACAGAAGCATAGACATGCATTTTGCGCTCCGTAAAGAGGCGAAAAATCCCCTGAAAATCGTTCACCAGAAATCCTATATAGGCTCTAAGCGTGTTCTAATTTAATCCTCACGCGATTCCCAAGAATGCATTCTTTGCCCGTGATATGATAAGTCCATCGAAAGCAAATCAGTGAATGAAAAAAGAGTAAGGAGAAAACACGATGAAAGATCAAGAATTGTTGCAAAGCATTGAATACCTACGGGAAAAAGCAGATATATCCTATGAGGAAGCGGCAAACCTACTAGAAGAACAAAATGGCGACGTCATGTATGTGCTGATAGAGATGGAAAAGCAGGGAAGGCTTTACACACAGGAATATGATGAGCGTGTATATGAGAGCCAAGAGGAAGAATGGCGAAAAGAGGCGCGTAAACGCAGCGAAGAGATCCGGAAAGATGCGTCCTCCCTATGGAAAAAAGCAAGCAACGTCCGTTTCGTCGTGGAAAAAAGAAATTCCTGCGGATAAAAATAAAAAGAGAGATTCAATCGAAAGAGTAAATCCCAATACTTTTATTACAAATCGCCGGTTAATTCCTTGCATGTTTTTTAATTGAAATAGTTTTCCAATTTTCGCATGGCCGTATCCAAGCAAAATACCACCACCAGATCTTGGGGTTGAATGAGAGTATTCCCGTCTATAATTTGAGGGACGCCATTTCTGATTAATCCTCCTAAGGTGATGTCTGAAGGTAAATTAAGATCCTTAACCGGTTTACGGGTAATCTTTGAACCCGGACGAGCCACCAATTCGGCTACATCGGCATTGGCAAACGTGAGGCTTTTTACAGTCGATACATCTGCATTGAGTAAAAACTGAAAGATATGACTTGCTGCGATTATTTTTTTATTGATAACCATACCGATATCCAACTTTTCTGCCAAACGAATATAGTCGATGTTTTCCACTTGAGCTACCGTTTTGGGTACACCCAGGTTTTTGGCTGCTACACATGCTAAAATATTCGTTTCTGCACTTTCTGTCAATGCTATAAACGCATCACAGTCTTTTATGTTTTCTTGAGTTAATAAATCGGTATCCCGACCGTCTCCATGAATAACCATTACATCGCTATCGACTATTTCGGCTAACCTGAAACTTTTTTCTTTGTCTTTTTCCAATAACTTTATCCGGACGTTATTACGTAATAAACGGGTTAGCGTAACCGCAATCCGGCTTCCTCCCATAATCGTTATTTTCCGGATATCGATATTTTTTTTCCCTGTTAAGGCCTGTACTTCATCCACATATTCTTTGGTGGTAGTAAAATACAGAATATCACCCGATTCTATATGGGCATTTCCTTGGGGGATAATGGTTTCATCCCCTCTTTTGATGACCACTACATGGAATTTTTTCTCTCCTTCTCCGGCTAAGTCGTACAGGTAAGTATTGACTATGGGGGCATTATCTCTGATTTTGGTTCCGATCAATATCAATGATCCGTTGCTCAGTTCCCACCATTGTCTTGCCCAAGGTCTTTTCAATGCAACTTCAATTTCGCGGGCAGCCAATATTTCCGGACAGATGAGCGAGTCCACTCCCAATTGTTTGAAAAAATCACTGTTCTTGGGAAGTAAATATTCGTGATTTTTAATCCGGGCAATGGTCGTGATCGCACCCAGATTGGTGGCTAACATGCAAGCGGTTATGTTTGTAGATTCTTCCGGAGTGACTCCAATGAAAATATCGGCTTTGTTAACGCCGGCATTTTCTAAATCTTCAATGGAAGTCGGGTTTCCGACTACCGTCATTATTTCAAAGCTGTTAGAAATATTTAATCGATCCTCGTCCGTATCTATTAAAATAATATCTTGATTTTCGCGAGAGAGTAGTTTTGCCAAATGGGTTCCTACCTCTCCGGCGCCTCCGATAATAATCCTCATAGTTTATTTTTTGATAAATTAATGGAGCCGTTGTTACGGCTTTTCTCCTATTCTTGACGCTCGGACCAGTCGATTTGCCAATAATAACGGGTGAGAATCTTTACACATTTCCAATATGGTATTGATAATGCTTTCTGTATCCAAACCGCATAATTTATATAGTTCATTAATAGATCCGTGTTCGATGAAGCGATCCGGGATGCCCAGCTTTTTGACGAGAGGGGTGTAACCGTTTTCCATCATGAATTCCATGACTGCGGTTCCCAGTCCTCCCACAATGGTTCCATTTTCCAATGTAATGATACGGGAGTGTTTTTTACCTACTTCATGCAACAGCTCTTCATCTATGGGTTTCAGATAAATCATATTGTAAAGGGCCGCTTCAATCCCCAAATCCTTTACCGCTTGAATCGCTTTTTTTGCGGCATAACCGATAGGTCCTATAGACAGGATGGCAATATCCGTTCCTTCGCACAACTGTTGCCCTTTACCTACGGGAAGCTCTTCGGGTACGTTCCTCCATTCTTTCAATTCTCCTTTTCCGCGAGGATATCGGATGGCAAACATTCCCCTGTTTTTTTGAATTGCCGTATACATCAAATTCCGTAATTCATGTTCATTGATGGGAGAAGAGATGATCAGATTGGGAATACAACGCAGGTAAGCCAAATCAAAAGCTCCGTGATGGGTTGCTCCGTCTTCTCCTACCAATCCGGCCCGGTCGAGGCACAGTACTATATCCAGATTTTGTAATGCTCCGTCATGAATGATTTGGTCATAAGCTCTTTGCATGAAAGACGAATAAATGTTGCAAAAAGGCAACATTCCTTCTTTAGCCAGTCCGGCCGAGAAAGTAACTGCATGGGATTCTGCAATTCCGACATCGAATACCCTTTCGGGCATTTCTTTCATCATGATATTCATGGAACATCCGGAAGGCATCGCCGGGGTAATGCCGACAATTCGTTTGTCTTGCTTGGCTAATTCCAATAAAGTATGTCCAAAAACATTCTGATAAAGTTGAGGTTCGTCCAGTGAGCGTACAACAATTCTTTCTCCGGTTTCTTTGTTAAATTTTCCGGGGGCATGCCATTCGGTAGCCGATTGTTCGGCCGGCTTAAATCCTTTTCCTTTTTTTGTTTTTATATGTAACAACTTAGGACCTTTCATGTCCTTTATGTCGTTCAGCTTTTTCACCAGTCCGTTTACATCATGTCCGTCTATCGGTCCGAAATAACGAATGTTGAATCCTTCAAACACATTTTGTTGCCCGGCCAAGAGCGCTTTTACACTATTGTTAAAACGCAAAATGAACCCTTTGCTTTCTTCTTTAATCAGTCCGTATTTTTTTAAAAAACAATACAAGTTGTATCGGATGGTGTTATATGCTTGAGAAGTGGTAATGTCTACCAAGTATTGGTTCATTCCTCCTACGTTATTGTCAATGGCCATATTGTTGTCATTCAATATGATCAATAAGTTGTTCGGGTCGGATGAAGCATTATTCAATCCTTCGTATGCCAATCCTCCGGTCATGGATCCGTCTCCGATGACAGCAACAATTTTTCGGTCTTCTTCGTTTTTGAGAGCCGATGCGACCGCCATTCCCAAAGCTGCAGAGATAGAGGTGGAGGCATGTCCGGCAATAAATGCATCGTATTCATTTTCGCGAGGATTGGGAAATCCGCTGATTCCGCCTAATTTGCGTAAGGTATGAAATGTTTTTTTTCGCCCGGTCAGTATTTTATGTCCGTATGCCTGATGACCGACATCCCAAACAATCCTGTCATAAGGAGTATTGAGCACATAATGTAAAGCAACCGTTAACTCTACCGTGCCTAAACTGGAAGCAAAATGTCCCGGATTATTGGACAATACATCAATGATATATTGCCTTAATTCCATGCAAACCTCTTTGAGTTGAGAAAGATCAAGTTTTCGCAGATCGGCAGGATAAGACAATTGATCTAATAATTTATTTTTGCCGTTTTCGTCCATGAATACAAGAATTGTTTTGCAAAGCTACATAATTACCACATATAATAAGTACTTTTGTTTCTAAATTTTCATTGTATTGCTTATTAAACGCCCGAAACAGGGTGTTGGTTAAATGAAAAGAATAGTTTGGTGCGGTGTTATGAAATGGACGACAGAAGTGTACATTCCTCCTCTTGATTTCAACTTAAATTATGATGATTCGGTTGCGTTTGCCGGGTCTTGCTTTGTTGAAAATATTTCTTCCAAAATGAGGGATGCCGGTTTTCGGATCGATGTGAATCCTTTTGGCATTATGTATAATCCGTTGTCTATTGCAGAAGGGTTATATGCGTTGTTGGACAAAAAAGTATATAAAGAAGAAGACCTGTTCGAATATCAGGGGCTTTATCACAGTTTTTCCCATCACAGCCGGTTTTCGGGGACCGATCCGCAAACGTGTTTGATGGGAATAAATGAGCGAATACGGCATTCTTCCGCTTTTTTGGAAAGGGCTTCTGTCCTCTTTGTAACATTTGGAACTTCTTTTGTATACCGGTTAAAAACGGACCGGCGAATCGTCTCCAATTGCCATAAGTTACCGGGTAACCTGTTTTTTTCTTTACGCCTCAAACCGGAAGAAATCGTTGCTGTGTGGGAAGGTGTAATTTCCGGATTAATAGAAAAAAATCCCGGACTGAAAATTATTTTTACGGTCAGTCCGATCCGACACCTGAAGGACGGGGCTCATGAAAACTCATTAAGTAAGGCCGGTTTATTGTTGGCAGCTGACGAGCTGGTGAAAAAGTATGACTTTGTGCATTATTTCCCTTCTTATGAAATTATGATGGACGAACTGCGGGATTATCGTTTTTATGCAGATGATATGCTGCATCCTTCGGAATTGGCTGTCGAATACATTTGGCAAAAGTTCTCCGGTGTTTTTTTTGGTAAAGAAATGAAAGCTGCAATCAACGAATGGAGCGATATAAGAAAAGCATTGAACCATCGCCCGTTTAATCCCGGGTCGGAAGAATATTTCCGGTTCCGGAAAAAGACAGAACAGCGTGTTCTGGCTTTCCGACGAAAATATAACGTGTCAGTGGAGGGAGTTGACGGACTCCCGGATTTTATCTAATTTTGTATAAAAAAGGCAGATCAATATGGAAAATTATATAGTATCGGCACGAAAATACCGGCCGGCTACCTTTCAATCTGTGGTAGGACAAAAGTCGTTAACTACAACATTGAAAAATGCGATTCGGAATAATAAATTAGCTCATGCTTATTTATTTTGCGGTCCGAGAGGAGTCGGAAAAACAACTTGTGCCCGTATTTTTGCGAAAACAATTAACTGCCTTACCCCTACAACTGAAGGAGAGTCTTGTAATCAGTGTGAATCGTGCGTGTCGTTTAACGAAAATCGGTCTTATAACATTCATGAATTGGATGCAGCTTCCAACAATTCCGTAGAAGATATCAGAACATTGATCGAACAGGTCCGTATTCCTCCTCAATTGGGAAAGTATAAAGTATACATTATCGATGAGGTTCATATGCTTTCGGCGGCGGCTTTTAATGCTTTTTTAAAGACGTTGGAAGAGCCTCCCAAACATGCCATTTTTATTCTGGCCACAACAGAAAAACATAAAATATTGCCGACCATTCTTTCGCGGTGTCAAATCTATGACTTCAGTCGGATTAATATTAATGATACGGTGGAACATTTACAGTATGTGGCTCAACAAGAAAATGTGACAGCAGAACCCGAAGCTTTGAATGTAATCGCATTAAAGGCGGATGGAGGGATGCGCGATGCCCTTTCTATTTTTGATCAGGTAGTCAGTTTTACCGGAGGAAATATTACGTATAAAGCTGTAATCGATAATCTTAATGTGTTGGATTATGAGTATTACTTCAAACTCACGGAAAGTGTATTGCAGGGAAATGTTTCATCGAGTATGTTGTTGTTAAATGAAATTTTGGGAAAAGGATTTGACGGACAACATATTGTGGGCGGCTTTGCTTCTTTTTTCAGGGATTTATTGGTGTGCAAGGATCCTCAAACATTGGTTTTATTTGAGGTCGGAGATGCGGTTCGGGAACGTTACCGGACTTGTGCCCAACAGTGCAGTAATGCCTTTTTGTATAAGGCAATCGAATTAATCAATGAATGCGACCTTAATTACCGGGTAAGTCGGAATAAAAGATTATTGGTCGAATTATTGCTTATCCGTCTTTGCCAATTGGCTTCTCCCACAGCCGATCCGGAAAATGATAAAAAAAAAAGTCTTGAGCCGGTAGAAGCCCGTAAAAAAGAAGAGTTGCCTGTCCTGCCTAAAGCTTCCGAACCGGAGAATAGGCCTGTCGCTCCGACCGCAGCGGCAGGGAGAGATACTGCTCCTTTACAATCGTCTCCGGTCGGGACGCAACCGAATAGAGAGGTGCAGAAAACACGCCGCCCTTTGCCTCCCAACGCCTTTAGTATTTCATTGAAGGGAAATAATCAACAAGAAAAAGAAGATCGTCCGGTATCGGTTAAGACCGAAGCCATGAATTCGACGTTTACGGAAACCGAATTGATAAATGCCTGGAAAATGTATGCCGAAACACTCAAGGAAAAATTGCATTTGAAAAATACCATGTTAAATATTCTTCCTGTTCTGAAAACGGATTCTCAATTTGAAGTTTCTGTTTATAATCCGGAACAAGCACAAAAACTTCACGAAGAAGCTCCGTCATTGATTGGCTTTTTGCAACAACGCTTGCATAATTCAAGCATTCGCATGTCCATTCATATTACAGAAGAGAATAATAAGCAGCTGGCATATACCGATACAGAGAAATACAAAGTAATGGTATCTCAAAATAGCTGTTTACAGAATCTGGTTAAAGAGTTTGATTTACGGTTGGACTAATATATTATCAAGAATACCGGCTTTTTTCATTACTTTTTCGATGCGATCCAAGGCAAAATCCAACTGTTCTGTTGTATGTGTCGCCATTAAAGAAAATCGAATTAATGTGTCATTGGGAGATACCGCCGGCGCGACTACCGGATTGACAAAAATACCTTCCTCAAACAACTGTTTGGTAATCCAAAATGTTTTTTCGTTATTTCTTATGAATAACGGAATAATGGGAGTGGAGGTATTCCCGATTTCACATCCCATATCGCGAAAGCCCTTCAACGCATAGTGTGTTAACTTCCAAAGATTTTCCATCCTTTCCGGTTCACTCACCATAATATCGAAAGCGGCACTTGCGGCAGCAGTTGCAGCAGGCGTATTACTGGCGCTGAATATATAAGAACGGGAGTTGTGTCGAAGGTAGTTGATAATAGCCTCATCCGCAGCAATGAATCCTCCGATGGATGCCAGTGATTTACTGAATGTTCCCATCACCAAATCAACATCCTCCAATACTCCGAAATGGTCGCAGGTCCCTCTTCCGTGTTTTCCCAATACGCCCAGCCCGTGAGCTTCATCTACCATGATATTGGCATTGTATTCTTTGGAAAGCCGTACAATTTCCGGTAAATTGGCGATGTCTCCTTCCATGCTGAAAACTCCGTCAACCACAATCAGTTTCACTTTGTCCGGATCACACTTCTTAAGTTGACTTTCCAACGATTCCATATCGTTGTGTTTGAATTTCAGCTTTTGAGAAAAAGATAGTCGGTGTCCTTCAATAATGGAAGCATGGTCTAGTTCATCCCATAAAATATAATCTTCCCTTCCGGTAACGCAAGATACAACTCCCAAGTTAACCTGAAATCCGGTAGAGTATACCAATGCGTCGTCTTTACCGACAAAATTGGCCAACTTGCGTTCCAATTCCAAGTGAATATCCAGTGTGCCGTTAAGAAAACGACTGCCTGCCATACCGGTACCGTATTTTTTTATGGCTGCAATGGCGGCTTCTTTTACTTTGGGGTGATTGGTTAATCCCAAGTAGGCATTAGAGCCAAACATTAAGACTTTTTTCCCGTTGATCATTACTTCCGTATCCTGATCACTTTCAATTACTCTAAAATAGGGATATAAACCGGTGGCTTTTGTCCTTTGGGGAGCATCGTATTTGCTCAGTTTTTTGACAAGAAGATTCATATGTGCAGCTAAATAAGCAAAATTAATATCAAAATCATTAATATTACTGCTTTTTATCATGCCAAAGCAATTGTTTCTTTGGTATCTCAGAAAAAAGCAGGCTGCAAAGATAAAAATATTTTCATAAATAGGAACTATGTGCGGTGAGTTTTTTTATTAAAAGTCAAAATAACCTGCATAAAATGGCCTGTGAGCTGATTGGCGGGATCTTTTATGTATAATGAGGGTGAACAATTGGGTTTTGACACCCTCATTTTAACTCGTTTTTCAAATGTTCAGGAATTCGACCATTCCGGTATCCAAATGATAAACGGCTCCTATGATGCGGATTTCATTCTTTTTGTAAAGATCCGAAAGGATGGGGTCCGAGTTGCGTAATTGTTTTACTCCGTGGATTACGTTGGCTCGTACCATGGCGCTGCATTTGTTTTCGGTATTTTTTAAAGCTTCCACCGCTTCCTCTTCCTCCCTTAATGCTTTAATAATGGAAGAAATATGGTCCGGTTGGTGATGATTGGCAGAATCGGCTTCCGAATGATTTAACATGGCATGTACAGCTCCGCATTCTTCATGTCCCATTACTACGATTAATTTGGTGTGGAGATGTTCGGCGGCGTATTCGATGCTTCCTTCTTCATAATCGGCCATTACGTTTCCTGCTGTCCGGATAGTAAAAAGATCTCCCAGTCCCTGGTCGAAGATGATTTCGGGCGGTACTCTCGAGTCGGAACAGGTAATAATTACCGCTTTGGGGTCTTGCCCTTCGACTAACTCTTGAATGCGTCCGGCATCCTGATGATTGTGAAGCAGGTTGCCGGAACAAAAACGTTCATTCCCTTTTTTTAATTCATCCAGCGGATCGGTTTCATCCGAAGTTTGTGTTTGATGTTGAGTACTTACATTCTCTGACTTTGAAGTACACGAAGAAGTCCCGTAAGATAACAGCGCCATAAAAACGGCTGCTGCGAATACTTTTGTTTTCATACAAGACTATATTTATAAATTTAAAACGAATAAAAAGGCTTACCTAAAACATTGATAATCTCACCAAAAGAAAGTAAGGTGAGTTTGTTTTTAATACTTGCCTCACGACAAATCGGGTGCGAATTAATAAATAATTATTGTGAAAAACAATAAATAATCATTAAAAAAGAGAGGGGAATTTTAATTTGCTATGGTTCAATCGTAAGAGGCGAGCAGGTTTCTTTTTGAAAATAACTATCAAACAGGTGAACAGGATATTCTTCCCGGAATTCTAAGGGGATAAAAGTTGATCCTCTTCTCGCATTTATTTACTCTTTCTTTTGCGATTATTTATTTTTTTCGATGCAATGCACTACTCGTTCCTCCGTGGGAGAACGCTCGTTCCACCGTGATGAAACGCTCGTTTCTCCACGGTGGAACGAGCGTTTCATCACGGTGGAACGAATACTTTGGTGCGCCGGCAAATTTAATTTTAGGCGAGTAAAGATATAAATTGTTGCGATTCGATTGCTAAATATATTAGAGCTTGCCTGTAATGAGAGTGTATTAAAAGTGCGGGAATTTCCCGCTTGGGTTACAAATTGTAAGTAATTCCCCCGACAGGCTTCCTTCCTCTCCTTCGCGTTTTCGTGCCTCCCTC
>DAIQOU010000148.1:0-9658 GCA_036787725.1 Bacteroidales bacterium | reverse complement strand
GGCTCCCCTGTATGCAGGTGAATGGCTCCCCTGTATGCAGGTGAATTGTTACCCCGGATATACCTTGTCTTTTCTTCATTTTTTTCTGTAACTTAATGTTTCTCATTCTCATTTCCAATCCAACTCGATCTCCGGAAGGTATTGTGACAAGAATTGATACATATCCGGATCATACAGCTTTAGTTTTTCCCTTGTATGAATGGAATTATGCACTCCGTCCGGTTCTTTGGCATAGCGGTTGCAATTGAAGAATGATTGCACTGTTTCGGCAAAGTATTCTTCTTTATTGGAAATACAGTAGGTATTTTTCCATAATCCCTTAGCAGTAGCTTTCTGTCTTAGTGCTTCCAACTCTTCGTCAAATCCCGGATAGATCTCAGCAAGTCCGACCATGTGTAATATATGAGCAAATTCATGTATCAGGATACTTTCTCCTTTGTAACGGTCGCCCGGGAGTCCCAGTACGTTTTCTTCTCCGCAGCCGGCGCTGACATCGTGTTCGGGCGCTCCTCCGAATCCTCGGGCGCGTTTGTTCCAATAAGCAATATTTTCGGGGTTGTTGCAGATATGTGCATACTCGGGGAGGTCGCAGACTTCTTCTTTTTCTCCGATAATCATTACTTTACATCCTTTTTTTACCATATGATCTTTTACCTCCGGCTGTTTGGAAAGCAGGCGGGTGATTACTCTGCGGGCTTTCATCAGGGCTTCATCTCTCACATTTGCAGAGGAAACGATGGGGATTCCGTCTGCATCCAAGTATTTTTTATAAAAAGGATCGATGTTTAAATGTGTCGGTACTTCGGCAGGGCGTGTATCTTTGCTGATGCTTTCCTCTAACCGGATGACGAATCCTCCTCCCGCAGCCAAGCTTATTTCCGGTTTCGATTGGGAAGTTACTTCCCTTTCGCTGCGGGTATAATCCGAAGCTTGTTTTTCTGCATTTATCCCGTCTGTAAAGAAAGTGGCCCGGTAGGTTTTTCCGTCCGGAAGAAAAGACAGGTCGACTGTTAATTTACGTGCCGTTCGGTTGGTTAATCCGCCTATATACCACTTGTCCTGTTTACGTCGGGCGGTGATGATGTATTCTCCCATTTTAGCATTCGGTATTTTTGTTTCGTCGAACAATATGGGAACGGAAGCTAAAAATCGACTGTAATCATCTTCTTTTTCGTAGTAAGTAGGAGCATCACACCACATGGTGAGAGGAGAATCGTATACTACATACATGGCCAGTTGGTGGCACCGGGTACCCTGACTCATCGGATTATAGTAGATGGGGCGAAAGTCTCGTTCGGTAGCATTTCGCATGGCTCCGGGAGTAAAATCCACCGGTCCGCTCATCATACGAATGAAAGGAAAAGTGACATCGTATTGCGGCATATCTTTTTCAACGGTACTCCACTTTGCCTCTTCCATACCGAAGACTCCTTCGAAGTTAAGGATGTGGGGGTAGGTTCGATTCAATCCGGTGGGTTTGTAAATACCATGCAGGTTAAGTACCAGTTTATGTCGCCCGGCAGCTTCGGCTATTCGGTACACCATTTCTACCGCTTGTTGGTCGTCCCTATCGAGAAAATCCACCTTAAATCCGGCGATTCCCAAACGGGAATAGTACTCACAGGCTTCTTCCAATTGTTCGTCCAATACATTGAAAACGGTCCAAAGGATGAGCCTTACTCCTTTGTCTTTGGCATAGGCCACCAATTCCGACAGGTTGAGTTGGGGGATTACCGTCATCATATCACCCGATTTCGGATTATACCACCCTTCGTCCAGAATGACATATTCCAATCCGTAGCGGGAAGCGAAGTCAATGTGGTATTTATAGGTTTCCATATTAATGCCTGCTTTAAAATCTACACCATAGATTCCCCAATCATTCCACCATTCCCAGGAAGCGCGTCCCGGTTTTATCCACGCATAATCCCCGATCCGGTTGGGCGAAGCCAATGCATACACGAGGTTATTGGCGGGCATTTCTTTATCCTGTTCACTGATAGCCAGTATTCTCCAGGGAAAATGCCGGGTACCTTTTGTTTGGGCGATGTAAGGATGTCTTTCGGTAATGTATTCTTGTTTTCTCCATTCGTAATAATCTGTTTTTGCCGGGTAGGGGGCAAATACGCCGGTAAGTTTTGTTCCGTCACTTTGCAAAAACATACCCGGGTAAGCTTCCAAATCCGATTCGAGAATGGTCATTTTCAGATTGTTGCCGTAGTCGATCGTTGCCGGGAGAAAAGCAAGCCGCGAAGAAGCTTCCGAAAGAGGTTTCACCTCGTATGTGTTTTGAAAAGCCATTGTAAAGGGAGATTTTTCATTGGTGGAATGAGCTAGATATACCTTAGCCTCCGGATCCGTATTAAATTCGGCTATTTCGTTTTTAATTATGATATCTTGTTTAAACGTGGTATAAAATCGATAAGCCACTCCTTCGTCGTATACTCGGAAGATCACTCCGAAATCCTTCTTCAGCTTCAAGTCCAATTCATTGTATTCTGTAATGAATTCGTTGGAGCGATAAAAAGGGGAAATGATCCGTTCTGCTCTTTTGTTTGTCTTTTTGCTTTTTAATTGGGGATTATTGCCTAATCGGGTATCGTCTTCTAAAATTACATCTATTTCCGATTTCGAAAGTATTTCTTGATTTTGGTGGGAGACGGAATAATATATTCGGTCTGTCAATTCTATTTTTACTTTTATTTTTCCGTCGGGAGAAGAAACAGGGTATTCTTTAGCAGCGGCATTTATTCCCGGTGTAAGGAATAGTAATAATAAAGTAATTGCGTGATAATTTACTGTAATGTTTTTCATGTTGATTTGTTTCGTGGAATCGTTTACAAAATAAGATAAAAAGGAAAAAAACGAATGCCGGAATACTATAATGTTATGCAATTATTGTCCGGATATGCATAAGAAAAGGTTCCGGAACGCTTCCGGAACCTTTTTAGCATGCGAATCATCCGAGAATCTTCCGGTTTAAGTATTGTCGGAAAGTGTACTCCCTGTTATTTTTATCTTATAAGGCCATTGGGCATCTTTTTCCGGAGGTCCCGGATTCATCCGGTGTTCGGTTGGAGCTCCCATTACAACAAACCATAAATGGGTAAGTTCGGTATCAGCGGGAACCGTAAAAGCAACTTCTCCGTTTTGTTGGTCTCCCGATGATCCGCAGATGGATTTCCCTTCCCGGGTTACGGCCACAAAACCGTATCGCCAGCCCGCTTGTTCCGGATGTATGATGTGGTATCCCGGTATATCCGTTTCGCCCGTAAATTCTATTTTCACTGTTTCTCCCGCAGGAGGCACTTCCAATTGAATTGCATTGAAACCGTAGTTTTCGGGACAGTTTTCGGGAGTGATTCGATACTCGTTCTTTTGTCCCGTATTTACCAACTCAAACAAAAAACGGTTGGCATACGGTCGGGTTTCTTCCCAAACACGTTCAAAATCCCAATTGATAAAGTGGCGGTAAGCATCAAACATTTCATCACAAAAGGCCGGTTGGTCCAATCCTGTCAGTTCTTTATAGGTCATTACGGGATCTTCTCCGATTTTACCCTTTCGGTAGAGTTCGGCAATAAAAGGCAAGCCTTGTTTCATTCCCCAGTACTCTATCACATAAGGGGAGTGGTATATATTATCCAAATGAAGGTAGGCTTTATGCGTTTTTTTCATAAATGCTTCCCAATGATACATCTCGTCGGTGATCCATTCCGGGTTTACCTGCCAAAGCATCCATTGGGATGTCATTTCAAAAAAGCCGCAACCTCCCCATGCGTCGCCTTCGCCGTCACAACTGATCTGAGCTTGGAAACTGTGTCCCAGTTCATGCGCAATGCAATTTAGTTTTTCGTCTTGAATGCGGTTGGGCGCTACCCATAAGGCGCCGATTTCCCGGTCGTAATCTCCGCCGTAAGCAGTGCCGTCCAACGAATAATTGATCATTACCATCATGCGGTATTGATCGCACTTCGATCCCGGTTTGGAAAACTGCAATGTTTGTTGGAAATACCGGTAAAAGTTTTCCAGTTTTTCTTTCAGGTTCGGAAGGTCTACTTTCATGGATTGCCCGTCGAGTTGTGGAGGATTGGCCAAATCATCTCCGAATCCTTTCTCCCAAAAGATTACAAAATTATCGGTGTAATCCATACGGTGATAACTCCACCGGCTTTCGGGATCATATAGATCCATAGCCTTTAGATCGTTGGGAATGTAGATGGCTTTGCCGGGAGGCAGGGTGATCGAGTCTTTCTTTTGTGCTTCGCTGCAATTGCAGAAGAGAACACAGAGACATATAAAGGGGATCAGTTTTTTCATTGTATTTATATAGAATAAGAGACCGGCTCAAAAGTATAAAAATAATCGAATTAAGAGGTGATCGGTAAGCTGATGTCATTAAGTTAAGCTTGAAAGAGCATCAATCGGATGCAATTACCCCGTCAGGGTTGATGTGAGTGGGGTCGCCTGCCGCGGGCTGCGCTTCGCTAACTCGCGGTTATGCATAATATAGCCACTGCGTGGCTTTCACTCATACCAAACTTACAATCCGTAACTTATTGAAAGAATACCCGGCCTTTTAACACATCCTCTTTGATTTATTCCTCCTTATAGTCCTTAGCCTTTTGAGACGGTCTCATCGTGTTAAGTGTGATAAAATGATTTTATTTTAACTCTCATACGGTTGTCCATCCAGGTTGGGGCATTTATTCAGTTCGTAACGCGGTACAGGCATCCAATACATTTGAGGAGAAACAAATTTGCGTTGTTGCAAAGGCGTTTGATTATGATGATACAAAAGCGTTCCGTCTTTTAGTTTATAGATTTTTATACCTCTCGGCCAGTTTTCCGGGGCATAAGTCGTTTCCATTCTTTTCCAACGACGCAAGTCAAAGAAGCGTTGTCCTTCAAACATGAGTTCGATCTTTCGTTCATATTCATATTCCGCACGAATGTTTGCTCCCGTGGCATTGGGGAGATGGGCCCGGTTCCTTATCAGGTTGATATAAGTTAATGCTTCTGCCGGATTGCCCAATTCAATCTGGCATTCGGCATAATTGAGGTAAATTTCCGCCAGACGGAAAAAGATCCAGGGTGTTGTTTCCGTAATGGATTCATTATACATATCGTAATTGGGATCCATGAATTTACGCATGGAATATCCTGTTTGAGTAGCATTCCAGAATTCTCCGGTCGTGTTACTCGGAGACTGTTCTCCGGGAAGAACGCCTTCCTCACCCGGTTCATACATAGCGATCGCATGATTATCATCGCCATATCCCCATAAAGCTCCATCATAAAGCAGATTGGCATAAAAACGCATCTCACGATTCTCCCATGGCTTATGGGTAGTAGCCGGAATGGTTGTATCACTATATACAATTACGCCGTCCTTGATGCTTGGTAATGAAATCTTATAATTGCTTAGTCCGGTAGTCTTGAATTCTGTTCCGTCAGCATTTTGAAAAGCATGTGCTATATCATAAGTCGGTGTCCATACTCCCCATCCTCCATAACCGTTGTACGCTCCGATGGGAGATTGGAACAAGAAGTGCAATGAACTGCCGTAAGTACCTTTTTCATTATATAACTTTTGGAAAATGATCTCCGGATTATTAATATTATAAAACAGCGCGGCATATTCTTCACTGTTGCTTACAGATAGAAGACTGTATTCATTCAGATCTATGATTTCTTTGTGTGCTTTGGCAGCTTCTTCCCATTTTTGTTGTGTGGGGGTACCGAAAAGAGGACTTGCCTTATAAAGCAATGTTCTTGCTTTTACCGCCATGGCGGCTCCTTTGGTTGCACGACCGAAATCACCGCTGCTCGAATATTTCGAAGGCAGTAATTCAACAGCTTTATTACAATCGTTTACAATAAAGGTTGCTACTTCATCCACATCCGCACGGGTTTCGGTCCATTGGGAATTGATGTCGAATGTGTGGTCAACAATGGGCACTCTTCCGTATAATGAGTAAAGTTGATGATAGAAAAAAGCGCGCAGGAAGTAGGCTTGCCCTATGATCAGGGATTTCTGTTCTTTTTCGCTTTCCGAATCGGCCGGAACCTTATCGATGTTTTCCAGCAACTGATTCACTTTGCTGATACCGCTGTAATAGAAGTACCAAGTATTTCCTCTCGCTTCCGAAAAACCTACATTATAGTTATCGCAAGAAACATTCCCTAATGTATACACTTCGGTGGCATAACCGGTACGATGGAATACTTCATCCGTATAGCTGAAGAAAGGCACTCCTTGTTCATTTTCGCCTTCCACATAGGTATAACAATTATTCAGAAATGCTTTTGCCAGATCCATATTGGACCATACGGCTGCATCGCTTATCGAATCACGCGGATCTACGTCCAGAAAGTCTGAACACGACACCATACTGAAACCCAACAAAACACAAAGGGCTCCTTTTAGTATATTCTTTTTCATTTTGTTTTTCATTTAATAGATGATTAGTAATTAGAATGTAACATTTGCGCCAAAAGTAACCGTCCGTTGTATCGGATATTGTCTGATGCCGTTTGTCATTTCCGGATCGAAGATCTTAACATTGTCGATCGTAAAAAGATTATTTCCATTTGCATAGATGCGCAGTCTTTCCAGTCCCAGGGGACGAGTTACGCTTTTCGGCAAAGTATATCCCAATTCCAGCGATTTCAAGCGTACGAACGAAGCGTCCCGCAGCCACCAGGTAGAAGATTGCGAATTACGATTATCTACTGCCGATGCTTTCATAAAAGCACGGGGCCATTCCGCTTTTGCATTTTGTTCCGGAGTATTGGAATCCAGCCAGCGATTATTATAAAACTCGGTAGCCATATTCATGGTGGGCATGACCAATATTTCGGCATCGGCTTGTCCTTGGAAGAATGCGTTCAAGTCAATCCCTTTCCAAGCACCGTTTAAGGTCAATCCGAATATCCATTTTGGGGTAGCCGATTTATCGATCCTTACAGCATCATCCCAAGTGATTTTTTTGTCATCGTTGGTATCCCGGTAAATCAGGTCACCGACTTTTGTTCCTGAAAGGTGCGGCGTGGCATCGATTTCTTCCTGCGTCTGATAAATTCCCACCGCTTCGTACAGTACCAATCCGTCGATGGGATGTCCTGTTGCCCGTTTCCATTCGGGAGTACTTATTGCTTCATCCATATATACGACTTTATTCTTGGCATAGGTTACATTCCCGGTAACGCCCCATTCGAACTCACCGGCTTTATCGTGATAAGAAGCTACAGCTTCGAAACCTTGATTCTTTACTTTACCCAGGTTTTCGGCCGGTAAGGAAAGTCCCGAATAAGTAGGAACAGAGGCATTTCGGGTAATCAGAATATCGTTACGATTGGATTGGAAATAATCAACATCCAATCCGAATTTTCCGTTGAGGAATTGCGAAGAGAACCCTACATTCCATGTTTTTGCCGTTTCCCAAGTGACCAGCGGATTGGCTGTCCGTGTTTCATAAATACCTTGTACATACCCGGGCGTGGTTCCGAAAGCATACGAAGCGTTGTTATTGAATGAATACATCGACAGGTATTGGAATGCACTGATGTTATCATTCCCCATCATACCCCAGGAACCTTTCAATTTAAGGAAACTGAGAATATCTTTTACCGGAGAGAAGAACGCTTCTTCCGACAGTATCCATCCGGCGGATGCCGAAGGGAAAAATCCCCAGCGATGTCCCGGGGCAAAGTTCATCGAACCGTCGTAACGGAAAGTGAATTCGGCCAGGTATTTATCTTTGTATCCGTAGTTAACCCTTCCGAAAATATTTTGCCGGGCCGTTTCGTTCGAGTTACCGCCATTGTCTTTATCCCCATCGGCTTTACTTCCAAAATCCAAATCGGGCAGTGCGGAAGAAATATAGTTGGTTCGGTATCCCGATAATCCGCTGAAATGATACTTGCTTTGCTCGTAGGAAACGAAGGCGTCGATGTTGTGTGTGTCGTTGAATTTACGGGTATATCCTACGCGGGCATTTAATGTTGCGGTACTGCTTTTATTGGTCCATGAATTCACACTGATTGCTCCGGTAGCCTCCTTATGATTGGAGTATTCTCCCGTTGCCGCATTATAAGAATAGATATCATAAGGCGTATTCAGGGTTTTCCCATCATTGAAAGTATAATCGATGGCAGCATATCCTTCTGTGTATAACCCCGGCGTGAGAACATCCAGATCGATCCGGATCCGAGGTTTCAGGTTTAAAGTATGGTAATTTGATTTATTTGTTCCCGGAATATCCGATACCATCAGGAGCGCATTACGTGTAATACCATCATACCCGATTCTCAATAATCCGTTGGGATAATAAGGTGCGGACATGGGATTGGTAGTAAGGAAGTAACCAAACAGATCTTCTGTTGAATAGACTCCACGGTTGCGAACTTCTTGCCGCCCCAACACATCCAGACTGAATTTGACAGACTTATTGACCTTGGCGTCGATATTGCTGACGAATTGGTATTGATTGTAATCTTGCGGGCTGTCTTTATAGATAGCGTCCTGATACATAAACTGGGCAGAAGTATAGAACGAAAGTTTATCATTTCCTCCACTCAGCGAAAGGCTGTGTTGTGTATTGGTTGCCCAATCTTTAGCCACGGACCCCCACCAATCCGTATCGGGAAAACTGATCGGATCACTGCCATCCAGTATTGTTGCTATAGCAGTTTCGGAATAAGTAGGAACATTTCCCTGTGCCGCATCAAAATCATTGATATAAGTAGCATATTGGTAAGCATTCAGCATTTCCGGAATACGTGTAGGTTGGGAAAACGATACATTCCCGCTGTAATTTACTCTTACTTTTCCTTCTTGACCCCGTTTGGTCGTTACAAGAATGACCCCGTTGGCGGCACGAGCTCCGTAAATAGCTGCGGAAGCATCTTTCAGAACGGAAATAGATTCAATATCTTCCGGATTTAACCGGCTGAATGAACGGTCGGCTATCCCGTCTACCACGATGAGAGGGGCTGTGCTGCCCAGTGTTCCTTTACCCCGGATCAGGATCTCGGCGTTGTCTTCTCCCGGTTCGCTTGTACGAGTATTGGCAATGACTCCGGCTGTTTTTCCGGCTAAGGTGTTTGTTAAGTTCACCGCGGCCATCTTTTTAATTTCTTCTCCGCTTACTTGGGAGACCGATCCGGTCAGCGTTGCCTTTTTTTGTACTCCGTATCCTACCACCACCACTTCATCCAACAGTTCGGTGTCTTCCTCCAGGATGACATCGAGAGTCGATCTTCCGTTTACGGGTATTTCTTCCGGCCTGTAACCGACATACGAGATGGTAAGGATGGCATTCCGGTCTTTTACCGTTAATTTGAAATTGCCGTCCAAGTCGGAGATGACTCCGTTGGAGGTGCCCTTTTCGAGGATGCTCACCCCAATCATGGGTTCTCCCCGTTGATCTTTGACTGTTCCGGACACCGATCCGGTTTGTTGTGTGATCTTCGCATCTCTACTTTCCGTACCGATATGCGTTCCCGATGCCGGTGATACACCGCCTGCTGTCAAGAAAACACATAGTACCGCTTTCAGTAACTTTTTACTGAAAAATACATGAAACTTAAGTGAATGCATGTTTTTCATACGTGTTGATTTAAATATATTATATAAAAACTGTTAGTGATTTAC
>DAIQOU010000667.1:0-2651 GCA_036787725.1 Bacteroidales bacterium | reverse complement strand
AGTCTTGATTTTTTGTTACTTTTGCATCAAGGCAAAAGTAAGGAGATTGATAAGATATTGAAAAATAAAGCAATAATGCTTTATTCAATATAAACTCTAATATTTATTGCTTAAAATAAATCCGTTTCACTCTGGGAGATACAGAAGTCAATATCTCATAAGGAATGGTGTCGAGCTGTCGGGCCAGTTCCTCAACCGTAATTTCCTCCCCAAAGATAATGGCTTCGTCTCCTTCGGAAACAGTTATATCCGTCACATCCACCATACATAAATCCATACAAATATTTCCTACGATGGGGCAACGAACCCCATGGACCATTACTTTTCCTATGCCGTTACTTAATCTTCGATCCAATCCGTCGGCATACCCCACCGGTAAACAAGCAATCCGTGAATCTCGTACAACTTCCCATTTTCTGCTGTATCCGACCGTTTCCCCGGCCTTTACGTTCCGGATTTGTAAAATAGTCGTCTTTAAGGAAGCCACCGATTTCAAGGCCGGATTTTTTACGGCTGAAATACCGTATAAGCCAATCCCCAGCCGAACCATATCAAATTGATAAGTAGAAAATCGTTCAATCCCGGCCGAATTATCCAAATGAAACCAAACCGGGTATCCGAGTTCCTCTTTCAAACGGGTTGCCAATCGGTAAAATAAATCAGCTTGTTCTTTCGTGTAAGAATCAAAAGCAGCTGAATCGCTGCCGGCCAAATGAGAAAAAACAGAACAAACTTTGATATGATTTTGCTTTTTTAATTTCGCACTGAGAAGATCCATGTCTTCCGGATCAAATCCCAACCGATTCATTCCGGTATTTAATTTTATATGTACGGGATAGTCTGTTATTCCTTTCTTCTCGGCTTCTTTTATCATGGCATCCAATATCCGGAAATTATAAATTTCGGGTTCCAACTTATACTCAAACAAGGTATTGAAGCCGGACATTTCGGGATTCATCACCATAATGGAAGTAGTAATGCCTTCACGACGAAGCTCCATCCCCTCATCGGCAATAGCCACAGCTAAATAGGCACACCCTTGGTCTTGCAACGTTTTAGCCAATTCGTAGGAACCGATTCCATATCCGAATGCTTTAATCATACAAATAATTTTGGTATCCCGCTTCAATAGGAATCTGAAATAATTATAATTCTGAATGATGGCATTCAGATTGACTTCCAATACCGTTTCATGTACTTTTTCTTCCAAACGCTCCGAAATAAGTCCGAACCGGAAATCGGGCGCCCCTTTTATCAAAATAACGGAATCGGACAATGTTTGAAAATCAAAACCGGATAAAAACGCTTCGGTAGTAGGATAAAAATATTTCTCTTCCGGAAAAAAACCGGCACAGGCAGTTATTTCTTTCCCTATACCGATCAATCGATCGATCTCTTTTTCTTTGACCAGATCGGCAACCCGGGAATAGGCTTCTGATTCAATGTCGGATTGTTCAATATCCGATAAAATCAATACCGTATTCTTTTTCTTTCCGGATAGACGCCGCAACATAAAATCCAATGCCAAATCCAATGAATACACATCGGAATTAAACGGATCACTTATCAGAATACATTGCCGAACCCCGGTCTTTATCTCAAAACGAATCGAGACAGGCTCTAACCGGGCAAATCGCTCAGCCAAATCGGCAATCCCGGGGAAAAGAGCATAAACGGTCACCAAACAATGAATCCCGCACTCTACAGACAGTTCATCCGCAAACGGAAATGTAACAGAATCACGATTTCCGTTTCTAATAAAAAAAACAGTAGAAGCAGTCTCTTCTTTAACAATCTTTTCGATATAAAAAGCCGCACTTCTATTTTTCTTCGACCAAGCAATCCCTTTTCCGGTCAATCCCGCCGATCGAAGGCAGGCTGTTATTAATTCATCATCTTCATTATAAATAAGAACATCGGCATCCCGGAATAACAAAATTTTCTCCATGCATTTTTCTTCCTTCGAAGAAAAATTCTCCTGATGTTTTTCTCCTAAGTTCGTTAATATGCCAATGGTAGGTCGGATTACGGAAGCCAACCGCTCCATTTCTCCGAGCCGGGAAATCCCGGCTTCAAAAATGCCCAGTTCCGTTTTCTCATTAATTTGCCAAACAGAAAGAGGAACACCTATCTGCGAATTGTAACTGCGGGGAGAACGGGTAATCTTAAAATCTTCATATAACAACCGGTAGAGCCATTCTTTTGTAACTGTTTTTCCCGAACTTCCGGTTATACCGATAATCGGTATGGTAAATTGTTGCCGATGATAAGTCGTCAATTGTTGCAAGGCTGTAATCGGATCGTCGACATATAAAATATTGGCATGACCGGGAAGAAGAACATCATATCCCTTTTGAACCACAAAATTCCGTACTCCTTTGGCATAAAGCTCCCGGATGTATCGATGTCCGTCATTATATGACGTTACCAAAGCAAAAAATAAAGTATGGAACGGATCCGATAAAGAACGACTGTCAGTCAATAAATGAGAAATAGAAGCCTCTTGACTGATATAATCGTCTGCCTTAATAATACCGGCTATCCGGGAAACTGAATAATTCATATCGATAATTAATGTTGCCGGATTTCATTTTCCGAAGAACGAAAAATTTATACTGCCGAAACCGGACTTCAATCGCAAAAATACAAGT
>DAIQOU010000666.1:0-2654 GCA_036787725.1 Bacteroidales bacterium | reverse complement strand
TTCTTTTTTGGCGATTTGAATTGATTTCCCGCTTGTTATTTTATATTTTTGGATGTACTTTAATTGTATATGCATGGGGAGCATGGATAACCGTGTTGACGGTGTTATCTTTATTTATTTTTCGAAGTGTAATTCAGCTGTATGTGATTAATTCATTGGCAGAGAAACTGAAAGTTCGAAAATTTTATTTAACATTGCCCTTTTTCGATATACTTCAACCTTTCATTGAAATTCACTTTAATCTTTGTTCTCGCTTGAAAAAAAAGAATCAATATAATGTATGGAAGTAAGTTGAATATCAGTCGTTTCATTCGCATATTTTGAACTTTGCGGTTTTCCGGTTGTTAAAATAGTAGATGGATTAAAGTTTAACTCTGTCAGAAATGACTATTTTTGTAGCAGCAATGAAAAATAACGATGATATATTCAGAGAATTTCAAGAATCATTGGAAAACATGAAAGGACATTTCCATGTACTTGAAAGTAGTGTTCCGGTAGAGAGACAAATGGAATATTTTCATTATTCCGAGGATGTGAAAAAACAATCGGAAGGGAGGAGTATTGAAGGAGAAATTTCAGAACTTCATTCGTTGGAATCAAGTATCAATGATAAAAAGTTTGCCATGACTTATTTAGCTGTTTCAGGGGATGTGAAAGCTTTCAGGGAATTGGAAGCTTACTCTAAAACTGCGGAACCGGAACTGAACGACTGGATTCAAATGTCGTTGCTTCAAGCCAAAATAATCTTGGAATCGGAATTCTCGGATGAAAAACAAGTTTTTATTTCGACCGGATTGGGTGGACATGAACGAAAACTTCGTTTTTTCTCTTTTTTCAAATCCAATGAACTGAAACCGTTCTCTCCTTATCAAATTCAATTGATAAAAAAAGAAATTCCTTTTCATATAAAGAAATACGGAGGCCAAGTCGAAGAATTGGAAGTCTTCGATAATTATTTTACGGTTTTGTATTTGATTGATTTAAGTGTGAATATAAAAAATATGATGGAAGAAGCATTGAATGAGTGTAATCAATACGGTGATTTCATAAGTCGGAGTTTTATTATTACCAATGTAAAAAAGTATACAGAAGAAGAAATCAGAAACGAATTGGAACGAAAGAATGAATAAATTGCTTGTTCAGGCTTTTAAGTATGGGCTGGTCGGAATTGCCAATACGTTGTTAACCGCTGTTGTGATATGGATTATTTTGAAGTTCGGTTTTGGCATAAGAGGAGAAGCGGATGCATCTTCGGGACAAATGACCGTTGCTAATTTTTCCGGTTATGCATTGGGTGTAATTAACAGTTTTATATTCAATCGTAATTGGACTTTTAAGAGTAAAGGCAACTGGAAAGTCGGCTTCTTGAAATTTATAGCAGTATTTGCCGTTTGCTATTCGATTCAGTTGTTGGTGGTATTGCTGTTGAATCGTTATGCGCTTATCCCTTCGTTGAGTTTTGAATGGATCGGTCAACGGTATACTGTAACTTCCGCTTATTTATGCCAGTTGGCCGGAATCGTGGTATATACCGTTTTGAACTTCTTTTGCAATAAATATTATACGTTTAAAAAATAGAATATGAAAACGTTGAGTATTATTGTTCCTTGCTATAATGAAGAACCTGTTATAGAGGCTGCTTACAGTCGAATCCGTTCTGTATTGAATAAAATGCCTTTACAATCGGATATCATTTTTATAAACGATGGAAGTAAAGATAATACCGGCAATCTGTTGAATTATCTTGCTCAAAAGGACCCGCTGGTTAAAGTGATTCATTTTTCACGTAATTTTGGTCACCAATCTGCCGTGACTGCCGGAATAAATAAGTGTACGTCGGATATGGCAGTTATTATTGATGCCGACTTACAGGATCCTCCCGAAGTTATTCCCGACTTGATAAAAAAGATGGAAGATGAGCAGGCCAATGTTGTTTATTGTGTTCGTAAAAAAAGACTGGGAGAAAGTAAGTTTAAGTTGTGGTCGGCCAAGGCTTTTTATCGGTTTATGAATCGGTTGTCGGAAGTGGAATTCCCGGTGGATACCGGAGATTTTCGTCTGATCGATTCGAAGATCATAAAAGAATTCAACGCTCTTAAAGAGCGTGAAAAATACATTCGAGGTCTTATTACGTGGGTTGGTTTTAAACAAGTGCCTTATTATTATGAACGAGAAGCCCGTTATGCGGGAGAAACCAAATATCCGTTAAGCCGGATGATTCGTCTGGCAACCAAAGCATTGTTTTACTTTTCCAAAAAACCGCTTTTACTGGCTACCGGGTTGGGCTTTTTTGCTGTATTAGTCGGTGTAGTGCTGGTCGTTTGGTATTTTATGGGTAAAATTATCGGTTATACGAATGCCGAATCCGGTTTTACTTCCATTATGATTATTGTTATCTTCTTCGGAGGGATTCAACTGTTAACCATAGGCGTATTGGGGCAGTACATCGGGATCCTTTTTGATGAAGTGAAAGAAAGACCTCAGTATATTGTGGAAAGCAGTGTGAATTTTGAAACGGGAGAAGAGTAGCCGGAGACGGATTGTTTCATTTGTCAAGGTGTGCCGATACCATTTAAAGAAGTAAATAATAAGAATTTTATGAGACGATCCTTGGGATTTCTCAAACAGTTATTAAATTTATAGCCGATTACATT
>DAIQOU010000665.1:0-2656 GCA_036787725.1 Bacteroidales bacterium | reverse complement strand
CCGAGTATTTTCTTGAATGGATTCATTTATTTTTTACTCGCATCAAACAGTTTTTTCTTTTCTTCTTTGCTTAGACTGTTATAACCGGATTTTTTTATTTTATCCAGTATCTCATCGATCTCTCGGTTGTGCTCGTTTTTCCTTGCATTATATTCATAATCGGATTCAAATCGTTTGTTTTGAGTGGCCTTCATTTCAACCGGTTTCCTTTTAAATAAATTGACTGTTTTATCTATAAACGCATTTAAACCGGCGGTAATATCCGTTCCTCTTTTTAAGTAATAACTGTAAGCTATTCCGACCAATGCTCCTCCGATATGAGCAATATGGCCTCCTGCATTCGACGAATCGATTGCCAATATATCAATGACTAAAGTGATTAATGCCAAATAGATTATTTTAATATTTCCCAGAAAGAGCAATCCTATAGTATAATCTTTTTTATAAAATGCGGCACCGAATACGATGGCCATGACAGAAGCAGATGCCCCGATCAGATAACTTGCATCTGCCATATTCCTGAAATAAGGAAAGATATTATAAGATAATGCAAAAAGCAGAGCTCCCGCCAATCCACCCAAAATATACAATCCCCCCAATTGTTTAGGATTGAAAAAATGGAGAAATATTTTACCGAACCAATATAACCACAACATATTAAAAAGAATATGAAGTATGCTGTAGTGAGAAAACATATAAGTTAGGATAGTCCAAGGCTGATGCAAAAATGTCCGAATGGAGGAGGGAAATTCAAAATATTGTATAAATCCCGTATTTAATCCGAAGAGTAAATCCACTATCCCAATAATTCGAAATAATAAAAATACGGCAATATTGATGACAATAAGCTTTGTTAAAAGGGTGTTTTGCCGTAAAAATTGTTCTATATTTTTAATAAGGGTAGCCACTTTTTTTATTTTTTATTTTCCAATATTGAATAAGAATAAATCCAAAAATCATTCCTCCCAAATGGGCAAAATGAGCTACATTGTCGCCTCCAAAATTGGATACTCCCATAAACAGTTCAACTAATCCGTAAAGAATAACAAAATACTTGGCTTTAATGGGGATGGGAATAAAAATGATAAACAAGGGGGTATTGGGAAATAACATTCCAAATGCCAACAAAACTCCAAAAACAGCACCCGAAGCCCCGATCGTGATGAATAAATTTAAGTATTGACTTACGGCAATAGTCGTTTGACCGTCTGTAATCATGGGAATACCCGACCCGATCAACTCTTGCAAACTGAAAAACCAAACCAGTTCCTGCATCAGACCGGCCCCGATTCCGGTGACCATATAATAAATAAGGTATCTTTTGGGACCCCAGGTTACTTCTATCACCCTTCCAAACATATAGACAGCGAACATATTGAAAAAAATATGAGAAAAAGAGGCTGTACTATGCAGGAACATATAAGAAATCAACTGATAAAAACGGAAACTTTCCGCCTGAAAATAATGAAGCCCCAACAGATCAACCAAATCAATTCCTACTCTACGAAAAGCAAAGGTCGCAATCCATGCTATAAAGTTAATGATGATAATGTTTTTCGTAACCGGAGGAATAGAGCTGAAAAAGCCGTTTCCACTATTGTTTGAAGTCATAAAATAAATTTAGTTTGAGAATTGCAAACGTACGTAAAAATCCGGGTGATTACAAGATTCACGCCTAATTTCCCTTGAAATTCATTTATTTTGAGAAAATATGATAACTTTTTACACTATAAATTCTCGGCTATAATGTACTTGTTTCTTTCCGGAGCATTCCGGGTTACCAATTCCCCTATAAAACCGGCAAGGAATAATTGCGAACCGATCACCATCGAGGTCAAAGCTATATGAAAATAAGGAGTTTCTGTAACCAACCGGTACTCGTTGCCTGTATTGAGATAATATATTTTCAACGCTCCTACCGCAATCACAGCCAATAAACCGATAAAGAACATAAAACTGCCGATTAATCCGAAAAAATGCATGGGCTTTTTTCCGAATTTAGATAAAAACCAAAGTGTCAAAAGATCCAGATAGCCGTTAAAGAATCGACTCATCCCGAACTTGCTGCTTCCGTATTTTCTGGCTTGATGTTTCACTTCTTTTTCTCCGATTTTCCGGTAACCCGCATTCTTTGCCAAAAAGGGTATCCATCGGTGCATATCATTATATATTTCTATATTTTTGACGACCTCTTTTTTATAAGCTTTCAAACCGCAATTAAAGTCATGCAGTTTGATGCCGGAAACAGCGCGAGCAGTGGCATTGAATAATTTGGTCGGAAGTGTTTTGCTGAGCGGATCATAACGTTTCTTTTTCCATCCCGATACCAAATCATACTCTTCTTCGGTAATCATCCGGTAAAGTTCCGGAATTTCATCCGGGCTGTCCTGCAAATCGGCATCCATGGTAATAATCACATCTCCTTGGGTTTCCCGGAATCCGCAATGCAGACCGGGAGATTTGCCATAGTTACGGCTAAAACGAAGTGCTTTCACCGTTTCCGGATTTTTTTCTTTCAACTCCTTTATTATTTCCCAAGAACGATCCGTACTTCCGTCATCCACAAATAATACTTCATAACTGAAATTATGTCGGTTCATCACGGCTTTTATCCATTCAAACAACTCCGGGAGGGATTCTTCTTCATTGTATAAGG
>DAIQOU010000147.1:0-9721 GCA_036787725.1 Bacteroidales bacterium | reverse complement strand
AAGGTACAAACGGCGGAGCTGGTAGAAAGAAGTTTTTATATAGAAAACAACAAACGAAGAAACAACATCGAGCGTATTATTTGCTTTTTTTGCTGATTCCGGCATTTTCCTTTTGTACAAAGGGTAAATCCCGGGAATCGGATCGGGAATCGTTGCCTGCCTTGAGCTGTCTCGATTCGACGATTCAATCGTGGATAACCGAAGGATATTATGACGGGATCGCCGTTAGCATAATAAAAGACGACAACCTGTTTTTTGAAAAATATTCGGGCGGATATACCGATACAACGGCCCTGCATGTTGCTTCTGCCGGAAAATGGATCGCAGCCGCAACCATAGCTGCCGTTGTCGATGAAGGTAAGCTCTCTTGGAATGATCCGGTGAAAAAATACCTGCCCGAGTTTACGGATATCAAAGGTGAAGCAACGCTCCTCCGGTTGCTTTCGCATACGGCCGGTTATCCCGATTATCAGCCGGAAGGCAGGCGGCGCGATGATTATCAAACATTGAAAGAGGCTGTAGAACATATTGTTGATCTTCCTGCTGATACATTGCCGGGAGCTAAATTCAAATACGGAGGCCTTGCTATGCAAGTCGCCGGGCGTATGGCGGAACTCGCCACCGGGAAGGATTGGGAAACGTTGTTCCAAGAGAAGTTGGCCCTCCCGTTGGGGATGAAGCATTCTTCTTTTGTTCCCGTAAGTTTGGAACCGGGGTTTAACCCCATGCTTGGCGGAGGTTTCAAAACTTGTTTGAGGGATTATATGTGTTTTTTGAATATGATTGCTCACAACGGACAATGGGAAGGGAAAAGAATAATATCGGAAGAATCCGTACAAACGATAGAATCAGACCAAATAAAAAATGCATATGTGAAGCAACCGGAATATGTTCTTCGTTCACGAAAAAATACGCATCGGGCAATCTACGGACTGGGAGTGTGGCGGGAAGAAACAGACGAAAATGGAAAAGCAACCCTGATAAGCAGCCCCGGGTGGGCAGGTGCCTATCCGTGGATCGACCGAACAAATAATATATACGGATTTGTATTGGCAAAAGTAAATGATAAAGGACTTAAAGAAGGATTTTCTTCTTTTTACGGCAGTGCCGTATTGCCTCTCATCGTTCGGGATGCCGTAAGTCAAATGAAAGAGGCGACAAAAAATGATGATTTATTTTCCAACCGATCCGGGCATCAATAAAGGGGAGCCTCTCCCCTGCATACAGGTGAGACGTTCCCCTGCATAGAGGTGAGGTGTTCCCCTGCACACAGGTGGGTCATTCCCCTGCATACAGGTGAGTCACTCCCCCGGATATTCATTAAAAAGAGATATCGGCGGATGAGAAATAATCCATAAGAATAAAAAATAACATAACCCATGAAAAAAAAATTGAAACTTATATCTTTATTTTGTTTTTTAATAAGCAGTATTCAAGCACAAAACATACTTGAAAATACGCGCTCTGCCATCGTTTCACCCAACGGAAACTATGCATTCGAAGTGTATCAAAAAGGATTTGCAAACAATACCAAACAATTATATTATACCCTTACTTATAACGGGAAAACCGTCATCGAAGAATCGACTTTGGGTATACTGATCGAAAATCAACTTTTTGAATCGGCTTTGGGAATCCCCAACGACACATGCAAGATATGGGGAGAAAATCTCCGGCTGACAGATACCCGGGTTAAAACCGTAAATGAAACGTGGCGTCCGGTATACGGAGAACGCAATATCGTAAAAGATCATTACAACGAACTTACTTTACACTTCCTGAAAGGAGAGGATAAATCCGACGGACAGGAGAACGGCTATGACAAACGACGTTATTACCGCATGGATTTCATTGTAAGAGCCTATGACGAAGGAATCGCTTTTCGTTATCATTTCCCCGAAACCGCCAACGGTTTATTTTTACATATCACGGGCGAACAGACGGAGTTTACCCTCCCCGAAGGTACTATGGCTTACTACGAACGGTGGGCGCAGGGACCGTATGCTTTGTTGCCTTTAAAGAATTGGACGGACGAAAGCGAGCGTCCCCTGACCATGAAACTTGAAAACGGGCTTACCGCGGCATTGCTCGAAGCGGAGATGACAGATTATGCCCGTATGAAATTCCGCCTGAACGATAAAAAGACCAATACTTTACAGGCTTCGCTCTACGGTTCGGTTGATGTCATCACTCCCTACAGTACCCCCTGGCGGGTAATTATGGTTGCAGAGAAAGCAAGCGATCTGATAACCAATAACGATATTGTATTAAACCTTAATCCGGAAAATAAAATAAAAGATACATCCTGGATCAAACCGGGGAAAGTATTCCGGGTAGGAAGGCTGACACAGGAAGATGCTTTGAAGTGTGTGGATTTCGCAGCCGAACGCGGATTGCAATACATTCACATAGATGCCGGTTGGTACGGTCCCGAAATGAGTATGAGTTCGGATGCCACGGCCGTAGCCGACAATAGGGATTTCGATATTCCCGCTTTAACCGCTTATGCCGCCTCAAAGGGTATCGGGCTGATGGTATATGTTAATCAACGGGCGTTGGTACAACAATTGGACGAACTGCTGCCTCTGTATAAAAAATGGGGTATCAAGGGAATAAAGTTCGGATTTGTACAAATAGGCAACCAACACTGGTCGACTTGGCTGCACGATGCCGTGAAGAAATGTGCCGAATATGAAATGCTGGTCGATATTCATGACGAATACCGCCCTACGGGGTTCAGCCGTACTTATCCGAACCTGATGACACAAGAAGGTATCAGAGGAAATGAAGAAATGCCCGATGCAACACACAACACAATCCTCCCGTTTACACGATTCCTTGCGGGAGCGGCCGATTATACGATATGTTATTATAATAACCGAATAAAAACGACTCATGCTCATCAGCTGGCAATGGCAGCCGTATATTACAGCCCTTTGCAATTCATGTATTGGTATGACAGTCCTTCAGCATATACCGGCGAACCCGAAATAGAATTCTTTGATAAAGTGAAAACGGTTTGGGACGATACCAAAACGGTGGGAGGAGATATAGGAGAGTACGTAACAATTGCACGACGCAGCGGTGAAGAGTGGTTTTTGGGCACCTTGGGCAACAACGATGCCCGCCGTATCGCCACTCCGCTCTCTTTCCTGGATCCGGACACCAAGTATGTTGCCAACATCTATACGGATGACGAGAAGACGAATACCAAAACAAAGGTAAAAGTAACAAGGCTTATTGCAGGCAGCAATACAATATTGCACTTTGATCTGAAACCGAGCGGAGGATGTGCCGTTCATTTCGTGCCCGCAACGAAAGAGGACTTAAAGAAATATAAAGCATACAAGAAAAATCAAACGTTATAATCGAGAAGAAATATCATGAAACGAAGCATGAACCAACGGTCTTTTAGCGTAGCGTAGAAAAAAATCAATGAATTACGCCATAAGAAGATGTTATTACGTGCGAGTTCCATACAACCATAAATAAAAATAAATAATAATGTATGAAAAAGACGGCTTTACTACTGTTTCTATCGTTAATTCATTATTCATTATCGGCTCAATCGGTTTATCCGGGCCAACACGAAGGGAAGATAAAACTTCCCCGGCAAGGAAAAGTGAAAGCGTATGCTTTCGACCTGAGAGATGTCAGGTTATCGGATTCTCCCTTCAAAGATAATATGCAGAGAGAGTCAAAATGGATTATGTCATTGAGTACGGACCGGTTATTGCA
Source organism: Bacteroidales bacterium (assembly GCA_036787725.1). GTDB lineage: Bacteria > Bacteroidota > Bacteroidia > Bacteroidales > Azobacteroidaceae > DAIQOU01. The sequence goes on along the minus strand of DAIQOU010000147.1, from coordinate 5,983 downwards.
CAGTTTTCGTACATCGGCAGGTGCTTGGGCCGGATTGGAAGGAGGCTATACGGCCGTGAAAAAGTTAGGCGGTTGGGAATCGCTTGATTGCGAGCTTCGCGGGCATACAACGGGACACATCCTGTCGGGACTGGCTTATTTGTACGCTTCTACCGGAGAAGAAAAATACAAACAAAAGTCGGACAGTATTGTCGACGGATTGGCCGAAGTGCAGGAAGTTTTATTGCAAAACGGACAAAACGGTTATTTGAGCGCTTTCCCGGAAAACCTGATTAATCGTAATATTGCGGGACAACGGGTATGGGCTCCCTGGTATACGTTGCACAAGATCTATTCCGGATTGATCGACCAATATCTTTATTGTGATAATGAGAAAGCACGGGATATTATTATAAAAACGGCAAAATGGGCTTACGATAAACTTTCTCCATTGTCGGAAGAACAACGAAAAATCATAATTCGTAATGAGTTCGGAGGAGTAAACGAATCCTTCTATAATTTGTATTCCATTACCGGAAATCCCGAACATAAGGAGTTGGCAGCGTTTTTTTATCATAATGATGTACTTGATCCGCTGGCCGAAAAGAAAGACGACTTAAACGGGAAACATGCCAATACATTCATACCTAAATTACTGGGAGAAGCCCGTAATTACGAATTGACAGCCGACCGGCGTTCCCGGGAAATGGCTGAATTCTTCTGGCAAACGGTGATCGACCGCCAGACTTATTGCACGGGAGGAAACAGCCATAAAGAGAAATTTATTCCTTCGAATAAGATTTCGGAATACCTGACCGGCTATACGCAAGAAACTTGCAATACCAATAATATGTTGAAGTTGACCCGGCATTTGTTTTGCTGGTCGGCCGACCCCGGCTATGCGGATTATTATGAAAGAGCATTGTATAATCATATCCTCGGACAACAAGATCCCGAATCGGGGATGGTAGCTTATTTCCTCCCGCTGCTGCCGGGCGCTCATAAAGTCTACAGTACCCCGGACCGATCTTTCTGGTGCTGTGTGGGTACCGGCTTTGAGAATCATGCCAAGTATGGGGAAGCCATCTATTATCACACGGATAAGGAATTATTTGTTAATCTTTTCATCCCTTCCGAATTGACGTGGAAAGAGAAAGGAATGAAGTTGATTCAGGAAACCCGATTTCCCGAAACGGGCCGGGTCAGCCTGACCGTTCGGGCCGATAAACCGGTAAGATTGGCATTCAATCTGCGTTATCCTGCCTGGAGTAATAAGGTAGAAGTTAAAGTGAACGGCAAAAAGTACGGAGTCAAACAAGAGCCTTCTTCTTATATCGTTCTCGACCGTACCTGGAAAACCGGAGATAAGGTAGAAATAAATTACTCGATGTCCTTGCAAGTAGAGGAAACAAACGATGATCCGGAGGTATTTGCCATTACTTACGGCCCGTTAGTATTGGCCGGTGCAATGGGTACGGAAGGGATGGAAGCTCCTGCTCCGTTCTCCAACCCCGAACTGCATAACGATTATTATACGTATGATTATAAAGTTCCCCCCCGACTGAAAACAACGTTGAAGTTGGATAAAAACAAATTATCCGATTATATTAAACCGGTACCGGGAGAAAATACGGTTTTTACCGCTCCCGACAATATCCGTTTGGAGCCGATTTACAATATACATCGCCAACGCTATGTAGTCTATTGGAATGTGAAAAAATAATCGGATATTACAATCGGAGTTATATATCAATTATAATACTGTCAAAAAAGATGAGAAACATACTGTTACCTGTTTTATTTGTGATTTTGTCGATCACCTCGTTGCCCGTTCGGGCAGTCTCTAAACTGATTACGACCCCGGCTCCTGCGGAAGCTTTGTTGAATGATGATTTTACGGTGAAAGTAAGGCAACCCGGGAAAGAATGGCAGGAAATACCGTCGTATTTGGTAAAAGTTCAGGCCGTGAAAGGGTTGAAACGCTTAACCGAAGATGCTACCGTCGGTTATTTCGACTTTGAAGGAGAGGTGGAAGTATCCGTTACATACAATAAAGGAAATATAAATACGGCCCGGGTACGTCCTCTTTCGTATGATATAACTCACCGGGTGAATGGAAATACGTTGCTGTTTAAGCTTGATCGCCCCCGGAACCTGTCGGTAGAGGTAAACGGCGATATTTTCCGGAACCTTCATCTTTTTGCCAATCCGTTGGAGACATATATTCCCGACAGGAAAGATCCCGATCTGATTTATTTCGGCCCCGGGATACATGAAAAAAAGGAAGAAGAACTCAAAATTCCTTCGGGTAAAACGGTATACCTGGCGCCGGGTGCAGTCCTGAAGTTCCGGCTACATATTGAGAATGCGGAAAATGTAAAAATAGTGGGAAGAGGAATAGTTTGCCATACGATAAAACACGGTATCAGGATATCCGATTCCAAAAATATCCTGGTGGAAGGGGTCTTTGCAACTCAATGTTCGACCGGAGGGTCGGAAAATGTTACCATACGGAATGTCAAGAGCATCAGTTATTACGGTTGGGGGGACGGCATGAATGTGTTTGCCAGCAATAATGTATTGCACGACGGCGTTTTTTGTCGTAATTCGGACGACTGTACCACCGTATATGGGACCCGGCTCGGCTATGACGGCGGATGTAAAAATATTACGATGCAAAATGCGGTGTTATGGGCCGATGTGGCTCACCCTATTTTTATCGGGATTCATGGAAATGCGGAACAACCTGAAATCTTGGAAAACCTGACCTATGTCAATATCGATATCTTGGATCACCGGGAAACCCAACTGGACTATCAGGGCTGTATGGCCATCAATGCCGGAGACAATAACCTGATCCGAAAGGTCCGATTCGAGAACATTCGTGTCGAAAATTTCAGAAAAGGTCAATTGATAAATGTACGTATATTTTATAATCCCAAATATTGTAAAGCGCCCGGAAGAGGGATTGAAGATGTCCTTTTTAAGGATATAACCTATACTGGAGATCGTGCCGAAATATCCATTGTGGCAGGATACGACGAATCCCGGAAAGTGAAGAATATCCGGTTTGAGAATCTTACTATTAACGGACAAGTCATTTCGGATGATATGCCCGATAAACCGGGATTTTATAAAACCGCCGATCTGGCCCGTTTCTTTATAGGAGAACATGTCGAAAATGTAACATTTAGTAAATGAATAAAATGAAAAAAATATATATCCTATTACTGACCTTGTTTGTTTGCAACGGTGCTTACAATCAAAACATACCTTTACCTTCCGATCTTCCGCAGGGGCATCCCCGCCTGTTAACGACAGATCGCAACAAACCCGTTTTACAAAAACAAGTAAAGGAAGAGGCTTGGGCAAAAGAAGTGTTGCAAGGTATCTTGGATCGCATCGATCCGTATGTGGAAAAAACGCAAACGCAACCGGACTGGATGCTCTCCCGGCTGATGATGTATTGGAAAAGCAAAGCCACCCAAGTATATATTAACGGAGGAATTTATTCTCATGCCGAGGGAGAAGCTCCCGTCCCGACCGTGCGATTTGGGAGCACACGCGGCATTCATTCGCCGTTCAAAAGACCCAAGCCGGAAGATATTGTTCCTTATATGGACGATACGAAAGGCGTGTTTTTTCATAATACGGCCAAAGAAGGAAGCCCCCTCGAATGGACGGAACAATCCAATGTGTCGGGAGGAAGCATTGAGAGTATTAACACGGAAATAATGCGTCTTGCCAAAGATGCGTCTTTTATTTATTGGTTGACCGGAGACGAAAAATATGCAACATTTGCCTTTGATGTATTTGATACTTATCTCATGGGGATGTATTATCGTACCGAACCGACAGATGCAGGGAACGGACATGCCGGAACCTTGGTCGGCATGTCTACTTTCGAAGTAATTCAGGAAGGGATATTGCATGAGTTGGCCTATACTTACGACTTTCTCTATTCTTATATAGACAAAAATCATCCGGAGAAAAAAGATCCGTACACCGCCACCTTAAAAAAGTGGATAGATATAACCATTAAGAACGGGGTACCGCAGAACAACTGGAACCTGCATCAGGCCAAACACATCCTGAAAGTAGCCATGGTATTGGAAGACAATAAGGAGTATGCAGACGGTAAAGGCCGCGAATATTATATTGATTATATATTAAATAAAACATCCGCACGCCAATGGTCGCTCACGGAATTTATGAATTACGGGTATGACTTCAATACCGGGGTATGGAACGAATGTCCCGGATATGCCCAGGGAGTAACCAAAGACCTGACCAATTTTATTCGCGACTATGATAATACATTCAATCAGAATTTGCTGCCCTATACTCCCGTAATGAAAAAAGCAGTGGAAATGCTGCCTCAATACCTGTTTCCAAACCATATGATTACAGCATTCGGAGATACCTACTACGGAAGTATCTATACAGAGGCTTTCAGCGATATGATACGTTTGTCCCAAAAATACGGGAATAAGGAAGATGAAAAGATTTTTACCGCCCTGTATAAATACTTTGTTCCCGATGCAGAAGAGCAGAATACAGTTTCCCGTAAACTTCCCGGACAAGTCTCTTCTTTCTTTACAACTAAACCTCTTGTTTTAGATAAAAAGATAAATAAAGGAAACCTGAAGGATTATATTACACAAACATTCTATGCTCCCAATGTAAGTTGGATGGTGCAACGCAATAAGTTCGACGACAAGCAAAACGGCATGATGATATCCCAATATGCCTCTTATGGCAACCATGCCCACAGCAATGGTATTGCTATGGAATTATATGGAAAAGGGTATATATTAGGCGCCGAATCGGGAATCGGATCGACTTATTTTGAAAAACCTTATCTTGAATATTATTCACAGTTTCCGGCTCATAATACAGTCATGGTAGACGGGATTTCAAAATATCCGGAGATGCTGAGCAATCACCCCTTCGATTTACTTTCCTACTATCCCGAATCCAACCAAAAGAACGGCTATTATCCCGATATTACTTATTCGGAAGTTTATTTTCTCGAACCCGAAAGCCGCAGCGATCAGAATCGCCTGCTGAGTATTGTCAGTACGGGAGAATCGACCGGTTACTATGTGGATATCTTCCGTTCGAAAAAACAACGGGGCGGAGAAAAATACCATGATTATTTCTATCACAACCTGGGACAGGAACTCTTCATTCAACATGCAAAAGGACAGCCTCTTTCCTTGCAGCCGAGTGATGAAATGGCTTTCGCCGGAGGACATTTGTTCGCACTCGACTATATGTGGGATAAACAATCCGTAAAAACCGATGAAGATTACCGGGCCATTTGGAAAATGAGTTTCCCCGACGGTAATCATGTGTATATGAACCTGTGGATGAAAGGATATGAAAACAGGGAAATATTCTCGATAAAAGCTCCTCCATGCAAAGCATACCGCAGCAATGATAATTTCCCTTATGAAGTAAATAAATCGCCTTACCTGACTCTCGCCGCCCGACAACACGGAGAGGCTTGGATCCGACCTTTTGTAAGTATTTTCGAACCTTCGACAGAAAAGGAAGGACGATCGATTTCGGATATCCGGTCTTTTGAACCGGAAGGTGTGTCGGAGGAATTTGTAGGATTGATTGTAAAAAGCAAATCGGGAAGGACGGACTATATTTTCTCTTCGGTAAAGGATGAAAAAGTATTGTACAATAAGATGGGAGTCAAGGGTACCTATGCCGTGATAAGCGAGAACAACAACGATTTCACTTTATTCTTGGGAAACGGCACCTGCATCGAAGGCAAAGGATTCTCCCTCCGGACCGCTGAAAATGCAAATGTCATCCTCACATATAAAAACGGAGAGTATTGGTTTGCCTGTGATAAGCCGGCAACCATACAAACATCGGAAGGAAAAGAAATTGAAAAAGGAAAAACACTTTATCAAAAAATCAGGTTATAAAAAACGGCAGGGATTGATAATCTCAAGTATTTCAGCAAAATATTCAAAGATTTCTGCGG
>DAIQOU010000664.1:0-2668 GCA_036787725.1 Bacteroidales bacterium | reverse complement strand
TGGCTTTCATTTTACTATTTTTAATAATTAAATACGATATTTGCACATTAATACATTTCCCTTTTTCATGAAAAAAAGTTTGAAATATATTCTATTGATCATCTTTGTTTTTTGGGTCCAAATGATGGAAAGTAAAACGGCTTTTCAACATGGGTTGGTTTTTAATTCTTATGAGATAGAGAAAGAAAACCGTACAGGCTTGAATCTGACACCGGAAGGTCCCTTTTCTTTTCCTGAGGGTTTTATATTGGAGTTTGATGTATCGTTTCGGAAAGTATTGCACAACTTTGGATATGTATTCAGAATTGTAGGAAAGAATGATGAACATGTAGACCTTTTATTAACTCGAACCAGAAACAGTGAGGTGCTGGAACCTCAATTAACTGCTATTTATAAGTCTGGACAAGTACTATGTACTCAAACATTTGAGGACCTGAATGTAGATTTTGATCAATGGATAAGAGTAAAGCTTATTATTAATCCCCGGAAAGAATGGTTAAAACTCATAATAAATGAGAAAGAGTTTGAGAAAACGGAGGAATATTTTGGAAAATTGAAGAATATAAATATCAACTTTGGTAAAAATGATATTTTGTTTTATGAAACCAGTGATGTTCCTTCCATGGCTGTTAAAGACGTTAAAATAAAAAGTCCCGATGAAAAAATAATTTATCATTGGGAACTGGCCCGCCATGTGGATGATGGGGTTTATGATGAAATCAAGGGACACTTCGCGTTATGCGAGAGCCCGAACTGGATACTGGATACACATGCTTATTGGCAAAAGATCGATGCTTTTACAACCGGAATATATCCGCAATTTACTTTCAATCGTAAAAATAACCGAATCGCCGTTATTGATCAACATACCGTTTATTTTTATGATGTGCCGGAACGTTCCTTAAAAAAGGATAAGACAGTCCGGGGTTTTCCGTTAAGCAATAAATCCAACCAACTAAGTTACAATTTGTTGGATAACAGTTATTTTACGTATAACTTTACGGATGAAGTTGCTTTTTATGACACGGTAACCAAAATATGGAATAATGAGAATCCTAATGCGGAAAACCCTCATTATTGGTATCATAACCGTTTTTTTTCTTCAGTAGATACTGCTTTATATACTTGGGGAGGATACGGCTTTCATATTTATAAGAATGATATTCATAAGTATCATTTTAGAACCAAGACTTGGGAACAAAACGAATATAAGGGAGATGTTATTGCTCCTCGTTATTTGGCCGGATTGGGAGCTTGGGATGATAAAACAGTTTTATTGTTTGGCGGTTACGGAAGTGAAAAGGGCGATCAGGAACTTTCACCTCATAATTATTACGATTTATATTCCTTTGATCTCGAAACGGCGACAACAAAGAAGAAGTGGGAATTGAATGAAAAACAACATAATTTTGTAGTGGCCAATTCGTTGGTCATAGATACATTCAACAACTGTTTTTATGCATTGTGTTTTCCTCACCAAAAGTTTAATACAATGTTGAGATTGTATCGATTCTCGATAGAGGAACCGTCTTATGAAATAATAGCCGACAGTATCCCGTATCTTTTTAGTGATATTTATTCGTATGCTGATTTATTTTTATCCGAGGACGGAAAGCAATTGATTGCCCTCACTTCTTATACAGAAGAAAAGGAAGATCTGGCAACCGTAAATATATATACGTTGTCCTATCCTCCCCTTAACGAGGCAGACTTGTTTCAGGCGGTGCCTAAAGCTCGAAACGTATGGTGGTATGCCTTGATTTCTTTGTGTGTTTTGATTTTATTGGTCGGATTTATATGGAAATATGGTTTCCGGAAGAAATCCGCAGCTGAAAAAGAATCCCGGGAAAATGAGCAACGCGGGACTACGGAACAAATCGAAGGGTATGTGCCCATTGTAGGAATAAAACCGTTGTATGAGAAAAATCATAAACAATCGATATCATTATTCGGAGGATTTCAGGTGATTGATAGAGATTTCAATAATATTACCGGGGAATTTACTCCGACTTTGAAACAATTGTTTCTCCTTATTTTATTATATACCTTGAAGGACGGGAAAGGGATATCCTCTGTGAAGCTCCGAGAAATACTTTGGTTTGATAAGACCAATGAAAGTGCAAAGAATAACAGAGGAGTGTCTTTGAGTAAGTTAAGAGCCATTTTTGAGAAAATAGGAGAGATATCCATAAATAGTAAGAATTCCTATTGGTTGATAGAATTCGGCAAAGAGATTTATTGTGATTATTATGAGGCACTGATCCTGATGGATCGCTTAACCGGAGAGGCGGATCCTAAGGACATAAACCGGTTGATATCCATCGTTTCCGAAGGAGAATTGTTGCCGAATCTGCAGACCGAATGGGTTGACCCTTTTAAATCGGATTTTTCAAACAGACTGATCGATTTGTTTTTAAATCTGGTAAACCGACAAGACTTGGAACTTACTCCTTCCGCTCGAGTGAATATTGCCGATGCCATTTTTGCACATGATTCATTGAATGAAGATGCTCTCAAAATAAAGTGCTCTCTCTTGGTGAAAATGGGTAAAAACGGGTTGGCCCAAAAAATATATAATTCTTTTATTAAAGAATATCAATCCCTCTTTGGTGTCGACTTTAAGTATACCTTTGAACAAATAATATCTTAGGAACTGTATAAGCCGGTT
>DAIQOU010000146.1:0-9749 GCA_036787725.1 Bacteroidales bacterium | reverse complement strand
GTTTTTATCCCAACGATGTTTTTGAGAGAAAAAAATCGGTTTTCAGGTTTTCTATTACTTCTTTTACACTGGTAATTTTCTCGGTAAGGTATGCGTTTGCCCCGGCAAAGGCATAACCTCTTTTCATATTTCCTTTAGCAGCATTATAGAGTGCTTTAATAATACAATAAGGGCTTTGAGTATAATCACATGTTTTTAAGCAATGGAACGGACAATTGCGGGGTCTTTCTTTTCCATTGGCTGCATTTCGTATAAATTCACCATCGAATGCTCTCCCCGGCATTCCTACCGGACTTTGGATTATACATACATCTTTTTGTTCGGAATTGATATATACTTTCTTAAATTCCAATGATGCATCACATTCAGTCGTTGGTACAAAAATAGATCCCATTTGAACTGCCGCAGCTCCCAGTTTCATAAACCGTGCGATATCTTCTCCGGTTGTAATACCTCCGGCGGCAATAACCGGTATCTGTTTCTCGGCAGCATAGTCGGTTGTTATAGAAACAACTTCCGGAATAAGGTGTTCGAGGGAGAAATCTTCATCTTCTATTTGATTTTTTTTGAATCCCAGGTGTCCTCCGGCCTTAGGGCCTTCCACTACAATAGCATCCGGAAGATAATTATAATTAGCCTTCCACTTATTGCATATCACTTTTGCAGCACGGGAAGAAGAAACAATCGGAACCAACATGGTTTTGCTGTCTTCATTTATATAAGATGGCAGGTCGAGCGGTAATCCTGCACCTGCAAAAATTATATCTGCTTTTTCAGCGAGTGAAGTGCGTACCATATCCGAAAAATTAGACAGGGCAACCATGATATTTACTCCAATCACTCCGGTTGTTTTTTCTCGGGCTTTACGTATTTCTTCTTTTAGTCCGTATATGCATTTTTCGGTATATGCTCCTTTATATTTCGAATATAATAATCCCAATCCTGCAGCAGAAATAACGCCGATACCGCCTTCGTTGGCTACGGCGGCAGCTAGTCCGTTAAGAGATACCCCCACTCCCATGCCTCCTTGAATAATAGGCAGGTTAATTTTGTGTTTACCAATAAAAAATGATTTCATATTTACATCGTTATAAAACTTAATATTAATTTCTTATATACTAAGACAATTATTTTTTCTAAACAAAGAAAGCTTAAAAAGGTCTATTTCAACGATGGAAAGTCGGACAAGATAGGTCCGGGGAATTTTTACAAAGAAGATAAAGAACAGAATGAACTCACATTGTTTACGCTGCAAAGATAGCAATTTATTTGTATATTGATGATCTCTTTATTAATAACTTGTATCCGATTGAACTATTTCTTTTCTTATAAAGTATAATTTCAAAATAAAAAGATATGGGGAGTTTGGAGTAGAGGAGATCGAATTATTTTTCCGATTCGGATTGTTTTTTTATTTGTTTTAATCCGGAGTGAAATGATTTCAGATCTTTATCCAATTGCCTGATGATTGAAAAATCCACGGGTCGCAAATTCATTGACTTTCCTTGGGAATACATTCCTAAACTTAATCCGATTTGATTACGCCACAGAGGAAGTGTTTTTTCTAAGGCTGTACAAAGTTTTTCGGACAATAATGAATTATTGTATTGAATTAATCGTATTTGAGAAGCCAGTTGAAAAGAGATTAATCGGCTTGTTTTTAGATCTCCGATTCTTTTTTTCAATAAAAGAGCAGCCTGTTGAGGAAGGTCTTTTTGTTCTTTTTCGACTTCTTCTCCTGCCCGGATATAGAGAGATAATTCCCTGTAATTTTCTTTGTTTTGTTCGTAAAGCTTATCAAAAAGAAGATTGTTTTTTAATAACAATCGATATTGCTTTTCTAATCCGATTTCCATCTGAGATATTTGATAGGCTATTTTAGGATGTTCTTCCATGATTTTTGCAATCTGTTTTTTCCCGAATCGAGGAATAAACCGGTAAAATTTCTTTTTCCAAATCATCCTGTTAAACTTTTTTAATGCTTTGAGCAATTGGGATAATACATTTTCTGAAGCCTGTAGGCCGGAATCTTTTATTTTATTTAACAACTCTTCCGAAAGGGAAGCAATGCGATGCCGGGTAGCAGCCCCCCAATTGTTATCCGGTTGTTGAGGTTTTATTTTTGATTTATACAAAATCAATCGTTGATATTCGTCGGGGGTAAGTGCTTCCTCTTCTTCGGACGAATTATTGTGTAATGCAGGGAGTTGGATATTCATCAGTAATTATATTTGATCGTCAATCAGTCCTTTGTTGCGTAATTGCTGAAGATAAACTTCCGATTCGCTGTCGATATCCAGCATGTCTGATTTAAATATCTCTGTTAACTCTCGTTCAAAGGCTCTCGCAATAAGTTCGACGGTATTTTTGATTCGCTCCAATGATTCGACGGTTTCCGGCGAATCCAGTCCGGAATTTTCCAATATATAGAATTGATCCAGCACTTTAATTAATGTTTCGGCGTGCCTTGCTAAAAAGAATTCTCCTTTTATCGGTTCCTTCTCTTGAATGATATAGGCAATCCGACTCATTTTATGCAACCTTTCTTTTATCTCTTTATCTGTAATTAATTTTTCCCGGTATTTTAATTCCGCAGCCAGGGTCTTTCGTTCCAATATGTCGATTTGAGCTTGCAATAAAGTGATCAGCGGTTTGATTTGAGTGTTGGGTATGAGTTCGATATTGGTTTTTTCGTTATCTGACAAAAAAAGTAAAGTGCTGTGTTGAGGACCTTTGGTGTAACTCATTTCATTGATCCGGCTGTAGAGGAAGGATGTCGGATTGGCTTGTTTATCCATAAAAATCAATCGCTTTTCGGTTACAATTAATGTCCCGGCTTTATTAGTATAGGAGCAAGCCACAGCTTTAAGGCAATGTTCGTCGTCTTGTAACATTTCTGTTAAACGAGTTATAACCGAAGGATCATGTGTGAAATTCCGGAGATGTTTTTCGGTGTCGGCTGCTTTTTTTTGCCAAACTTGTTGTCTTTCGCTTTCTGACGGAAGATTCCTTTCATCTGTAATGGTGATTTCTTGAAAGAGTTTTTCTTTATCGGCTTCCGGATTTTGTCGGAGAATGTTCAAAATATTAAGAAAATCTCGGATTACTTCCCGAGGAGTGAGGAATTCCGAAGCTCCCGGTTTATTATACATTTCTTCCATATAGGTATGAATATCCCGGTCTTGAAAATAAACTTCTGTTTGGTAATGAAAATCAAAGATTATTTTTAGTTTTTTCAGAAGAACGAATATTTCATTATGATCCAAGGGCATTAATCGAATGACAGGTTGTGCGAAATCCCGCATTTCCCGGGTCTCGAATTTATTTACTTTCAGTCTGGATTTGAGAGCTCGATAACTGTAAAATCCTCGTTTGGAATCTTCCAGAACTTCAGTTGCTCCGGCAAAATTAAAGAAAAGAGACTCCGTCTTTCCCTGAAAACAATCGTTGTAAATATTGAGCAGTTGTTCGTAATTTTTCATCCGCATACTCGGATTGCTGATTTTGTAAAGATTAATTGCTTCATCCAGATTAATGACAAATCCGTTGTATCCGACAGATACAAAAAGACGACAAAAATTTTTAAGCATGTCGTAATAATTTTGGTCATTAATAATTTCGCTTACCCCTAATTCACTTTTAGCTTCCGTTTTGGTACGATACTCTCCTTTCAACCATTTCAATGCATTCTTTTTTAATTCTTCATTTCCGGTGATGAAACCTTCATAATATTTTGTAATGATTAATCCGAAAGTAAACCCGCCCGTCTCCGAAAGCTTATTGATTGTGCCGATAATAGTTTCTTGGATGAAAGGAATATATTGATCGTTTCGTATGTTTGTCAATGGAATGGAATGTTGACGAGCAGTATCCGTAATCGCCCGGTCAATCCACTTTTCCAACAACACGGATAAGGCACCTCCTTCCGGCTTGGTTTGAATGGCCAGGTTATTCATCAAATCTGTATATAATCCTACACTTTTTCCGTCGTTCGAATAGAGACGAGTATGAGGGGTGAAGTCTGCGTTGGTCACTACAAACTTTTGTTTAAGAGCCACAGTAGTCAATAAGTGAAGCATAAACGATTTGCCGGAGCCGAAATCTCCGATCCAAAACTTGACCATGCTATGGCCCTCCTTTACCTCATTTAAAGCTTTTACAAATGTCTCCACTTCATCTGTACGACCTACCGTTATGTGCTGTACCCCGATCTTGGGAACTACTCCTCCGGTCAATGAGTTAATAACGGCGGTTGCTTCTTTGGGTTTTATGTTGAGTGTCATAGAAAGTTGATATTTAATTGTTTTAGGTATATCTTATTTAGGATAATGCCGTTTTCATCTTCTTCAATAAGTAAGTCATCCAATTCTTCATAAAACAATTCGTTTATTCCGTCAATGAGTCGACTTTTGAAGATACCGTTCGATTCGGCAAACCGATTTACGGATTCGTTATCCAAATTATATTCCTTGGATAATAAAAGGTCAATGAAAGATTTCTGTATATTGTCGAGTCCGTTTTTTGAGGTAAAATCTTCTTCTGCAGAAAGGATGAGCTCTTCCGGTTCTTCATCTGCCAGATAATCATTTAATAAATGAACAACTCGGGTATGTTTTTCTTTTGCTTTAGTAATTACATTACTGTCTAATTTGATTTTTCGGCGTTGGGGAGTAAATAATTCATCTGTTGCACTCAAGGCTTTCTCTAAATTTCTCCTTTTTAAGAACGTTTTTGTCAATGTTTCAAATGTTTTTTGTTGTTCGGGAGTAGAGAATATAATTTTTTTATCTTTTTGGGCGATTTGTTTATATTGAAAGGTGGGAGATTCCGATTTAACACTAAGGTAGTGAAGGTATAACCGGGCCGATAACCTTGCATTTTTAGCACTCGTCAGTTGGTGAGCTTTGAAATAGATATTTCGGATAATCGTAACATGACAATTCAGAGAAGCCAGATTGCATATTTTGTGGTAAAAATGTTCTACGTCCGAATGTGGAAGTTGGCGGCATAATTCATCAAAAGGATGTTTCCATCGGGAAGAATCCAATGAATAGAGTTTCTTTTCTTCTTTTTCGGATAAGTTTTCTATCCGGTGACATAATTTCCTTGCGTTTTCCCTTATGTAGAAAGGAATCGCATTTTCGATTTCTAAAGTAACCGGATTCGGCAGGTAAAAGTATTTCTTTTTAATTAATGTTTCACAATATATTAATAATGCGGTTTGGTCAATTTGTTTTTTATCTAATCGGTTTTCAATGGAGTCTAAGGTGTCCGAATGGAGTTTGTTAATTTTGGCATTCAGGAATTCCGGGTGATAAAGAGTGTAATCAATTTTGGTATTCGGGGATTGCAGGAGAGAAGGATTGCTATCGTTTTTTTGTGAAGAGGAGGCTTTTTGCTCACTCCGATACCAGATGAAAATAATTGTCCACCAAGGAACACAAAGAATGATCAGTAAAATCCACCACATACCCTTATTCCCATTTTATGGCATCCCGGTAACTGCTGCTCTTATTGTATTTTAAGTCTTGTAACAAAGATGATTTTACGGCAATGGATAAAGAGTAGGACTGGTAAGGACCTAAGGGGATAACAGTACCCGAAATTTGCCAGCAATGCAGATCTCTTGTAATTCCGCAACTCATGGTAACAAACTTACTTACAGTAAAATCATAGTTGGTGGAGAAGTTAAAACTCCATCCTTTGGTAGGTGAAATATTACCGTTTAGTCCGAATGTTTTGGATATCCGGTAATTATATTCTCTTTTTTCTTTATTAAATTCTCCGTATCCGATATTCAGTCCGAAGTTGAAAGAAAGGTTCCAGGGAATGTCTGTGATTAAATAACCGTCGCTGTCGTATTCTCCCGTATCTTTTTTTCGTCCCCGAATGGGCTCGCTCGGTCGCGTTTCTTCATCTGCGGCAAATTCTTGTCCTTCTTCCCCGACAGGAGTGTCGGTGTCTGCATCTTCTTTATTTTTACCTCGGGACAACAGTTTTTTCAGCCATTCGTTATTGAAAGAATAGGAAAAAGAGGAGCCTGTATTTCTCAAACGCCCTATTCCTTTGCCGACTTCCCAACGAGGTCTTGTAATTTTTGCGTTTTCATCATAAGCATAGGTGTCGAAGTTGGCTCCGATATTGAATGTATAAGATTTGGTGATTTTTAACCGAAGTGAAGCAGTCAAATCGGACCACGGTTTTTCTTTGTTCAGGAAATTATAGTTTATTCCTAATCCGAGATTATCAATGATACTTATCTTTCGTTCCCCGGTTGAGTCGGCATCCGATTTTATTTTCATTTCAATATTATTATCGAACCCGAATGACACAGACCCGGTTTTTCCTCTTCCCGGAGGTGTTTTATAGGGAGAGTAATATTGATAATTATATCCTCCCGTCATTCCGTCATATATCTCATAATCGTGAAAATATCCGTACATCGGATCTCCAAAATCGGGAGCTCCGGTGAAGCTGACACGAGGAGTAAGTACATGGCGAATTGTTTTTATTTTATCTCCAAATATTTTCCAAGGGGTATAGGTGCCGTATAATTTAGTATTTAATGAAACCGAAGCGCTGAATTGATTCACCGGATAAAAACCGTAAATAGTGTCGGTTGGAACAAATGTATTCTTTACCGGATCATATTCTTTTTCTACTCTGGAAGTAAACCAATTACTGCTGAAGTTGATGCTGGGTGTTATATTGAGATAGTTGAATAGCGAAAAAGAGGCGCTGATCGGAATGTTGTGTGTCATCACATTGTCCCAATCTTTAATGATATTGGATTTTAAAAACAGGCTGTCTTTGGTAGTAATTGAATTTTGAATTCTTCCCTGATAGGAGAAATAGATCTGTTCGTACCATTTAGGATCTCCTACCCGGTTTTTTCTTCGGAAAGGATAAGTTTGTCCGTAGGAAATCGTTAAAGAGGGAAGCGTCACCGAGATTACCGAATCTCGTGTCTGTTGATTAACGGAGACGGTAGCTCCCAGAGTTAACGAATTATTGGGAAACGTTTGAGTTATATTAACGGTAGAAGCTTTTGTGTTACTGATGTATCGGTTGGAAATATCAATGGTGGCCCTGTTTTGATCATACGAATTGGTTGTAAAGTCTACGCTGGCGGAAATACGACGATAAGGGTTGGATTTGGCATCTTGCGAGTGTTGCCAACTCAATCGGAAATCGTTGGATTTATAATAATCGGCAGAACCTTTGTCTCCTGTTATCGACACCATATAGGATGCATTGAAATTTCCCGAATATTTATATCGTTTTCGATAAGTGGAACGGGCTGAAAGACCCCAGGAACCTTTGGTGTAAATTTCTCCGGTCAGAGCCATATCCATGTAATCATTAAATGCAAAATAATATCCGCCGTCTCGCAAACAGAAACCTTTAACCATTTCATCCCCATAGGTAGGCATGATCACTCCGGAAGAGTAGGGTTTGGAAAACGGGAAAAAGCCAAATGGTAATGCAATCGGCAAAGGTACATCTTCCAATACGAGGTAAGCCGGGCCGGTTACAATATTTTTACCGGGTTTTACTTTGGCTTTCGTCAAGGCCAAGTAAAAGTGAGGGTGATCATGTTCATCACAAGTGGTGTATTTGGCATCTACCATAAAAAGATCATCATCAGCCGTCTTTTTTGTCCGGCCTGAGGTAACATATCCTTCTCCTTGTTCGGTAACTACATCCGTGATGTATCCTTTTTTCGTTTTGAAATTGTATTTCATGGTTTTGGACTCGTAAGAAGCTTCTCCCTCCTTAAAAATGGGGTATCCGAATTCCTCACCTACCGAATCCAACGCATAGCTGGCATATACCAAACTGCTGTCCATTTTTACTTCGATATATTCGGCTTCCAGATTCAGGTCTTTGTAGGATACTTTACCTTCTCCATAAAGATAAATGAACTTGGTGCCCATCATTACCATTGAATCTTTAGACTGATATTCTACCGGAGCATCCAATGCATCGGAGGTTGTTTTAATGGTATCGGTCATTATTGTATCGGTTGTCAAAGTATCTGTTTGCAAGCTGATGGTCGAATCTGCAGGTAAAATCCACAAAGAATCGGGATTAAGCACTTCGTTTTGCCCTGCAAGAGGGAAAAGCGCAACACTGAAGGATATAACAATCAATAATACAAATCTATTTATTAACATCCGATGACAAATGAAATAACGAGGGGGTAAAGTTAAGTATTTTTGGAGGAATGAGAAACATGCGATACTAAATTAACCTAAAAAGAGTCGACACCAATTATCAAATCGTTTTACAGACCCTATTCCATGTTTAGAGAGGGATTTTCTGATTTTATCCGGTGATTTTTCTTTCTCGGGTTTGGACTTAGAGAAGAATTTATCGGCAAAACAGATTAATTGTTCCTCCAAACTGACAGGCATCATATCCCGATGAGGTAACGGTAATTCCCGATTCTTTATTTCTTCCAATGATAAGCCGGTCCCGGTATGCCTTTCACACACTAAAGCATGACGAGGATATCCTTTTTTATTTAGTAATTCTGCTCCTAAATAACCGTGACAAATATAGGGATATTCACCGAAACAGTAAATTTCCGGTGCATTGGTCTTGAAAATTCCGATGTCATGCAACATGGCAGCTTCGTATACGAAAGTAAGATCTAATTTCATTTCCGGATGCTTTTTTGCTAATGACAATGCTTTTTCGGTAACGGAAATACTGTGATCGACTAAAATATTATATCCTTTGGAATGTTCCGGATAATATTCTTTTATAATTTCTAAAGGAGCCATCTTTTCTTTCAGATATCTAAATGTCCCAACTGTTCTATTTTCTCCGAATCGAAAGGAGTTTCTTGGTATACAAAATAGTTCAGCCAGTTGGAAAATAATAAGTTAGCATGCGATTTCCAACGGACTTTTATTTTCTCTTCGGGATTATCGTTCTTATAGTAATTTACGGGGACTTCAATCGGAACTCCTTTTTGTACGTCTCTTATGTATTCTTCATGTAAAGTCTTGGGGGCATATTCCGAATGACCTGTAATAAAGAACTCTCTTCCCCCCCGTGCCATAACAATATAGACTCCGGCGGTTTCCGATTCGGAAAGAAGGGTTAATTCTTCTTTTTTCAGGATATCTTCCCTGCGGATTTCGGTGTGACGGCTGTGCGGAACAAAAAATTCATCATCGAATCCCCTGAACAACGGGAACGTGGGATAATGTGCTGTATGTTTGAAGATACCGAACATTTTTTTCTCTAAAGGGTATTTAGGAACATCATAAAAATGATATAATCCGGCCTGGGCTGCCCAGCATATATAAAGTGTAGAAGTAACATGTTTTCTTGCCCAATCAAAAATGCCGCTGATTTCTTCCCAATAGCCGACTTCTTCAAAATCCAGTTGTTCTACCGGGGCTCCCGTGATAATCATACCATCGTAATTCTGTTCTTTAATATGATCAAAATCCTTATAAAAGGTTTTCATATGTTCCACCGGCGTGTTTTTGGATGTGTGAGATTTTAGTTTGAGAAATTTTAATTCGATTTGAAGCGGACTGTTGGATAACAGCCTGACTAAATCGGTTTCTGTTGTTATTTTTATAGGCATTAAATTGAGTACCACCACTTTTAATGGACGAATGTCTTGAGCGGAGGCTCGCAGAGAATCCATAACAAAAATGTTTTCTCTTTTTAAAATCTCTATCGCCGGTAATTTTTCGGGTAAATTTAATGGCATGATATTGTTTTTT
>DAIQOU010000145.1:0-9754 GCA_036787725.1 Bacteroidales bacterium | reverse complement strand
TTTTTAGGTTGCAGACGAACCGCTTCCGGACCTTTCCCTAAACAACCAAGTCCCTGACTTGTAACATCAACCACTACCGGTTCTTTCTCACTGTAACTTTCTTTCGAAAAGAAAAGGGCTGTGGCCGCATCTCCCCACAAATGTCCCGATTTGGGATCTTCTTCATTGGCATAAGTAGAATTACGATCTGCACAAACCAGCAAGGCTTTTTTCGCTTTTCCGGTTTCGAAGAAAGATTGAATAATCTCGATTGCGTTGATAGCAGAAGAACAGGCTGAAGATATATAAAATGCTTTCGCATTCTCAATGCCAAATTCCCGTTGAACAACATGGGCTGTAGTAGCCACTGTATCCGAAGGAGAATAAGATGCAAATATAATTAGGTCTGTTTCTTTAATATCATATGGAAGGCGAGCACAAGCATTTTTAACAGCTTCAATACTCATTTGGTCTATTGTTTCCTCGGCTGAAGCTTTAGACCGGGTGGAAATACCCGTACGTTGAAAAATCCATTCATCAGTTAACCCGTTGACATTTAAGAAATAATCATTATGAATACGAGCGGATGGAATGTAATGTCCCGTTGCGTTAACAAACATCTCATTAAAATTTTGTGCAAAGGTAAAATAATTTTTTAATTTTCAGCCACTTTCAAAATACCGAATCTGTTCGGATACTTATCCTATTACGATAAAGCGTCTATTTCTTTCATCCACAAATTGACGGAAGCATCGCTGGGCATTCTCCAATCTCCGCGGGGAGACAGATTGATTGATCCGACTTTAGGTCCGTCAGGTAAACAAGATCGTTTAAATTGTTGACTGAAGAAACGCTTAAAAAACACTTTCATCCATTTAAGAATAATTTCACGATCGGTATGTTCAAAAGCTCTTTGCGCCAGATAAAATATTTTTCCGGGAGAAAATCCGAACCGAATCACATAATAAAGAAAAAAGTCATGCAACTCATAGGGACCTATTACATCTTCCGTTTTTTGAACAATCTCTCCCAACTCATTTGCCGGCAACAATTCCGGACTGACCGGAGTACCCAATATATCCGATAATGTTACAATCGTTTTTTCATCTGCTTGATTATCGGCAATCCATTGAACCAAATATTTTACCAGCGTTTTTGGAATTCCGCTGTTCACGGCATACATGGACATATGATCTCCATTGTAAGTTGCCCAACCCAGTGCCAATTCCGACATATCTCCCGTTCCGATTACCAAGCCGTTTTCTTTGTTGGCTATATCCATTAAGATTTGAGTTCTTTCTCTCGCTTGCGAATTCTCGTAGGTAATATCATATACGGAAGGATCTTGTCCTATATCCCTGAAATGTTGCTCTACCGCCTTCACGATACTGATATCAAGAAGAGTCACTCCCAATGACTTCATCAGATCGACAGCATTGGTATACGTTCTTCCTGTCGTTCCGAATCCCGGCATTGTAATCCCGATAATCTGTTTTGAAGGGATGCCTAACTTCTCAAACGTCTTGGCGCAAACCAGTAATGCCAAGGTAGAGTCCAATCCTCCCGAAACTCCGATCACCACTTTTTTTATTCCGGTATGTGTAAGTCTCTTTGCCAAACCGCCTATCTGAATGGAAAATACTTCCCGGCAGTGCATATCAAACAAACTGCCTAAGGGCACAAACGGAAGCGGATTTATTTTTCGTCTTAATGTATGTTCTTTCTCCGAAAACAAATTTGGTAAATCCACGCATCGGCCTACGGTTTTATGTATTTCAAAAAAAGAAGTATTTTTCATCCGATCGGCAGACAACCTTTCCATATCCACTTCTCCGATAATAAGTTGTTCTTTAAAAAGAAAACGTTCTCCTTCTTCCAATATCGTTCCATTTTCAGAAATAATGGCATTCCCGGTATAAACAATGTCGGTTGTCGACTCTCCCCAACCGGAAGAGGCATATATATAACCGGCCATACACCGTGCCGATTGCTGACGTATCAGTTCTTTTCGGTAAAGATGTTTCCCTGTCAACTCATTGCTCGCCGACAAATTAAATATAAGAGAAGCTCCTTGCACTGCACGGTATGAACTCGGAGGAATGGGAGCCCATAAATCTTCACAAATTTCCACTGCAAACTTCCGCGTTCCGGTTCCGAACAGCAAATCCGTTCCAAAAGGAATCCCATCCAATTGGTCTTCAACCGATTCGCAAGAAGAAACGAACCATCTCTTTTCATAAAATTCGCTATAATTGGGCAAATAGGTTTTGGGAACATAGCCCAATATTTTCCCTTTATATCCGACCACCGCAGTATTAAATAACTTTCCGTCATGTAAAAGGGGTGTTCCGATAATAAAAGTGATATCCAATGACCTTACAGCATCCAAGATGTCGTTTACAGCCGCTTTTGCTCCCTCAATCAACGTTTGCTGCAAGAACAAGTCTCCACAAGTATATCCCGTAACACACAGTTCGGGAAAACAAATAATTTGCACTTTTTCTGCTGCGGCATTCGTTATCATCCGAATGATCCGTTCTGCATTAAATGTACAATCGGCGACTTTCAATTCCGGAACAGCCGCAGCAACCTTTATAAAGCCAAAATCTTTCATTAGAGTTAATTTTATCAGAGGAATATCGGATTGCTATTTTTAAGATTTCTTCTTTGACCTGTAATACTTCCAAATAAACGGAACAGAAGTAACAATAAATAATCCGATAATAATGATTTCCAATCGTTCTTTAATATTAAAATCAAATTGAGAGATAAAAAAGTGATCTAAATAATGTCCGGCAACAGACATGGAAGTTATCCATAAAAAACTTCCCATCACGTTATAAAATAAAAATTTGGCCCGATTCATATTCACTACTCCGGCAATGATGGGCGCAAAAGTGCGAATCGTGGGCAAAAAACGGGCTATAACAATCGCTTGCGCCCCATATTGATCATAAAAATCCTTTGCTTGTTTCAAATATTTTTGTTTGAATATAAATGAATCTTTCTTATTAAACAGATAAGGACCGCTTTTACGCCCGAACCAATAGCCTACCATATTCCCCAAGATTCCGCATCCCGCAAGTAACAGAATCAAAAGAGCCAGCTCCGCAAAGTCACTGCCCAACCCTCCGGGTATAAGAGATCGGATCAATTTGGAACTGTATATTCCCGCAATGAAGATAAGGCTGTCGCCCGGCAAGAAAAAACCAAACATTAATCCGGTTTCGGCAAATACAATAAACAAGAGCATCCAAAGACCTCCGTTATTAATATAGAACTCGGGATTAATCAGATCGCTCAACGAAATACTCAGAAACAAATCCACTATATAAAAATCGGTTATATTTAATTTAGATGCCAAAACTACTATTTTTATTCTAGATCTCAATTACTCGGACTCAAAAAAGAAGTGCAAATCCGAATTATTCAACGAATTTAAAAAACAAGCCGGCAATCCTTTTTGTTATACTATCAACTTACTAATTCATAGATTGCTCAAATGAAAATCGGATTATTTATTCCTTGTTATATAGATGCCATTTATCCCCAAGTAGGAATTGCAACACTGGAATTATTGGAAAAATTGGGAATGGAAGTAGGATACCCCCTCGAACAAACTTGTTGCGGACAACCGATGTCGAATGAAGGTGATTTCGAAAGTGCTCGCGCCGGAGAAGAATTGTTTGTGAAAAATTTCAAGGATTTTGATTATATCGTCGGACCTGCGGGAAGCTGTGTAAAACAAATCCGTATCCATTACGATCATTTAGAACAAACAGATGAGGTAAAGCACGTAAGAGAAAACACATTCGAATTGGTGGAATTTCTTCATGATATATTGCAAGTAACTTCTTTCCCGAATAAGAAATTTCCTTATAAAGTGGCCTTACACAACAGTTGCAGCTCTATTCGAGGACTTCATATTGCCAAACCGTCCGAAATACCGGGCGAACCGTTTAATAAATCGGCCGATTTATTGAATTGCCTGGAAGGGTTGCAATTGGTCCAATTAAGTCGTCCGGACGAATGTTGCGGGTTTGGTGGTACTTTTTGTATAACAGACGAAAAAGTAAGTGTAAAAATGGGACGGGACAAAGTGGCCGATTATGTAGCTGCCGGAGCAGAATACATCGTATCCCCGGATATGTCTTGCCTGATGCACCAATCGGGAGTGGCCCATAAATCCGGGATTACTCATCTCCCTTTTGTTCACATTGCTCAGGTATTGAACGGGGGGCCTTATTAATTACATTAATTTATAATGAATCATCAGAACGGATATGAAAGTAAACGTAGTAAGAAATGCCGCCCGATTTATTGAAAAAGACGATATTCACGAAAAAGAGCATGACAAAAACCTTTGGAATGCCCGAATAAAGCGTGACAACATAATAGCAACCGTTCCGGAATGGGAAGAGTTACGAAAACTGGCTTCTCAAATCAAAGAACATACTTTATCCCGGCTGGATGAATACTTGGAAGAATTCGAGAAAAATGCCGTTCGTCGGGGAGCTGTGGTTCATTGGGCACAAGATGCAGAGGAACATAACGAAATTGTATACAGTATTCTCCAAACCAATAAAGTGACCGAAATCATTAAAAGTAAGTCCATGCTTCAGGAAGAATGCGGAATGGTTCCTTTCTTGGAAGCCCGAGGCATCGGAGTGACCGAATCGGACTTGGGAGAAAGAATTCAACAGCTGGATCATCAACCTCCTGCCCACATCGTCATGCCCGCTATTGAGAAGACAACACAAGATGTAGCTCTTCTCTTCGCAAACACCATTGGCACCGATCCGACAGACGACGATCCGGGCTCTTTGGCAGAAGCTATGCGGATAAATGCACGTCCGCGTTTTCTTCGGGCCGGGGCCGGATTAACAGGAGCTAATTTTGCCATAGCGGAAACCGGTACATTTGTGGTGTGTACCAACGAAGGAAATGCCGATATAGGAGCTACCGTTCCTCCCTTACATATAGTCGGTATCGGTATCGAAAAAATACTGCCCAAAACCGAAGACTTGGGCATATTTATCCGGATGCTATCGCGTAGTGCGTTAGGAACCCCGGCCACACAGTATACTTCTCACTTCACGGGTCCTCGTAAAGGTGGTGAATTACATATCATCCTGACAGACAATGGGAGAAGCAAACGGTTGGGAATGGCTGATTTTTGGCATTCATTAAAATGTATCCGTTGCGGAGCCTGTATGAATACCTGTCCCGTTTATCGACGCAGCGGAGGATTGGCATACGAATCTACCTATTCCGGTCCGATCGGGATTGTACTCAGTCCCACTTTCGATCTGAAGAAATACAGTGAATTGCCTTTTCATTCCACTTTATGCGGATCCTGCTCGGAAGTATGTCCCGTGAAGATCGACCTGGCCGATCAGATCTATAAATGGAGAGAAGAAGTCGTCAAACAAGGATATCTTCCGGTTGAACGAAAAGCCGCTTTCTCTGCTGCAGGAAAAGTATTTGCTCACCCTGCCTTGTTTCGGACAGCCGAAAATATAGCAGGGAAAGTATTACCCGTCGTACCCGATTTCCTTATTTACAGCAAACTCAATCCCTGGACTCAAAAAGAAGACCGGGAAATGTTGAAATTATCAGAATATACTTTTAGAGAATGGTATCTTAAAAACAGAAAGGAACAGAAAAATGAACAGTACTAAAGAAACAATATTAAATGCAATCAAAAGCAATAAACCGAAAGGAGAATATGCTTATCCCAATATTCCCGTATTTTCTAAAAGTCGGCGTCCATTATTGGAGGAATTTAAAGAAAATCTGCAACTTGCAGCCGGTACCTGGTATACCATACAAAATGAAGCGGAAGCGGAAAATCAAGTGAAAAGCCTTTTTCCCGACGCAAAAGTCATCTGCTCGACAGCGCCCGAAATAAAGGGAAATAAAGACATCTTTTCAATTACCGATCCGCATGAACTCAATGATGTAGATGTCGGTATCGTAAGAGCCGAATTCGGAGTATCCGAAAACGGCATGGTTTGGATCACCGAAAAAGAACTGGAGATCAATGCTCTGGGTTTTCTTTCTCAGCATCTCATCGTACTGCTTAAACCCGACCGGCTGGTAAGAGACATGTATGAAGCCTATATCCGTGTTCAACTGGAGGAAGTAAATTACGGTTGTTTTATGTTGGGCCCTTCCGCCACAGCCGATATCGGAGCTTTTATGGTTCGGGGAGCACAAGGAGCCCGAAGTCTAAGTGTATTTTTTATGTAAAAAAGCAGTTCATGTTCGTCCCGACCGTTCGATCATTTGCCGTATCCTCAAATTATATTCCTCTGCCGAATTTAATTCTTCCAATGTCAGATGCATCCTGTATCTCCAGTAATGACGGGAATTGGCAGGAATATTAATCCTTTCTTCCTCGGGATTATCTCTTTTTAAGGTGTCGTCTCCCGACAACCAATCTTGCAGCGGGAAAATTACAAAAAGGGCCGGAGAACGAAGATGATTATTTAAAATCCGGAGACAAATATCGGAAGTACAATCTTCGGGTGCCGGCCCGGATAAGTTTAATATTTCGTTATAATAACGCTGAATAATATCTCTGTTCTCTCGCCACCACGCTCGTATAGGAGACATGTCGTGTGTAGATGTGGTACATACGCTCAAATAAGGCAACTCTCCCAAATAGTTAAACAAATGATCGTGCTTTTTGGGCATTCGCTCGATTTCAAGACTCAGAATTTGCAATTCGCTCATGACAGAAGGAACACTTTCGGGTACCATTCCCAAGTCTTCACCGCAAACCAACATGCGAGTAGACGAAATCAACGCCGGCAGCTTCTTCATGGCCCCGTCCCTCCAAAACCAAGAGTGGCGACGATAGAAGAAATCATCGTATAAACGATTAAAAGCAGCTTTGGTTTGAGAGTCCAATTCATTGTAAGAAAATGTATATTGAGCCGTAATCCGCGGATGGAACCGGGAAGGATCTTTCCGGTCTCTTATGAATAAGACCTCATTACATAAATGGTAAAGCCCGTCACGAATCCGCAGGCTCTTGTCGTCCGATTGTCCTTTCCATAAATCCTTGATTTTGGACTGTGTATTATTTTCTTCTTTTAACCGAAATCCTTCCGAAACGGGTTGAAGGTACATCCGGATTACCTCTTCCGTATATTCTCCGAAAATTTCCGCTAAAAAAGATTCTCGGATATAAGGGACTGTCATTCTTTCTTCATCAAACCCGATTCCCCGGCTTCGAATCTCTTCGGCAGAAAGAGGAAGCGCCGGACTGAAATAACCCAATAGTCCCTGTTCCGAAGACAACGGTATTTCCCATATCCGGAAAAATCCCAAAATATGATCGATACGATAAGCATCAAAATAATCCGCCATTTTGCGAAACCGCTTGATCCACCACCGGTATCCGTCTTTTGCCATTTCCTCCCAATTATAAGTGGGAAATCCCCAATTTTGTCCGTAAAAAGAAAAATCATCCGGAGGTGCTCCCGTTTGTACATCGAGATTAAATAAATGCGGATCCACCCATGCCTCCACACTATCCCGACTGATCCCGATCGGAATATCTCCTTTGAGTATAATGCCGTTCCGGCGGCCGTATTCTTTAATGCCGGTCAACTGAACATGGAGTAAATATTGCGTAAAACAGGACAATTCTACCGACTCCCTGAACAAAGGATCGGTCATGAGTTTTCCTTCCAATGCAACTCGGTCATATACTTCGTATTCTCCCCATCCCCCCGGATCGGCCGTCCCGGATCGATCCCTAAAATAAGAAAAGCAAGCATAAGGAAACAACCATTCGCCATTCTTTTTATAAAACAGGCCATATTCGGGACTTTCCAACACTGCTCTTCCCGATTCTTGAAACAGATCAATCAGATAAGATCTTTTTAATTTCGTAACACTCTCGTAATCCAGATCTTTAAGTTCATTCAATTGGCAAGCCCTCTTCCGATAACTTTCAAACAGATCCTTATTTTTCAACGGATAATCCCTTAATCCCAAATAAACGGGATGCAAGGCATAAGTAGAGATGGCATTGTAAGGATAGGAATCTTCCCAACTGTAAGAAATCGTCGTATCGTTTACAGGTAAGATTTGGATCACTTTTTGATTGGTTTTACACGCCCAATCGATCAGCAGTTTAAGATCGGAAAACTCCCCGATTCCGAAACCATCTTCCGATCGAAGAGAAAAAACAGGAATGGCTGTCCCTGCCATTTTCGGACGAAAATCGGCCCTTCGATATTCCAATTCCACTATTTCTACCGATTGATCGGTTTCTTTATTTAACCGGCGATTTTCACCTTCTTCCCACTCCGCTTTACCGGTCGCAGGATCATATATTACAAACTTATAGTATTCCGGATTTTCAAGTAAAGAAGCATCAAACACCGATTGCCACCGGCCATATTCGCAAGGAATCAATGCAAGGGCCGAATCGGGATTCCAATTCCCGAACCGGTCGGAAGTCCCGCATATCCGCAATTCCCGGCCGGCCGGTACATACGGACAATACACCTTCAATACCAACGAACGAGGAAAACACTCCACTTCGGTACAATATTCGTGCGAAAAGAAACAATCCGAAAAAGCAGAAGAATAAAGGAAATGATAAGGAGGCGGATCCTGCCACCGGGCCGAAACGGAAAAAGAAACGGTCGACTGCCATGACAATCGATGAGGGTTGCCCCACTCCCGGCGAACCACCTTTCCGGATTCTTTTACCAAAAACCAAAATACCAATTCTACCGATTCGTCTTGCTCCCCCCGAAAAATCCATAAAGAAGGCCGAATACATGTCATTTCTACAGCCCGACTCTCATCTTTGTTTCCCCATTCGGCACCCGAACCGCAAATGCAGAGGGTCTGTCCCCATTCCGCTCTATAATTCAACGTTATCGTAATATTCATTCAACTTTATTCTTTTCCGTTTTTAGAAGACAAAAATACACATTAAACCGAACGAAGCAATAATAACAGGTGAGGTCCGGTTTGATTCCGAAATTAAATGAAGAAGGCGAGGCAATTGTTCTGATTTTAACCGTTATTTCAAATCAAATATAATTTTTCAAAAAAAATATGCCTAAAAGCTATGTTATATAACATATTCTTCTTATATTTGCACTGTGTTTTTCATGGTATTAGATTTAAGGTTAACAAAGATTGAATTAGGGAATTCGTGAGAATTTCCTTTTTTTATGTCCGTAAATGAAGATTAACCTTGCAAAACAGTGAAATATCGGTCGAGTGCTTCTTTCTCACTTTCGCAACCAATGTATAGAAATCAATAGGATTATTTTGTGTATGTGATTTCTCCAAAACCGTATAATAAACCATTTTACTCTCATTATCGCCTTTCAGGTTTACCGCAACATACCCTTTACTCAGCAAATATAAATTCATCAGAAGCCGGGAGGTACGGCCGTTACCGTCAATAAAAGGATGCATCTTTACCGGCTCGTCATGGAGATAAGCGGCGATAACGACCGGGTGTACTTTTTCCTGTATTTTTTTGGTATACTCCATTATAAAAGCGTTCATTTGAGGTTCGATAAGATAAGGAGAAGGCAGCATATGTGTACTGCCGGAAATCATTACCGGAACGTTGCGATATTTACCGGCATTCTCGCGGTCGATACCATGCAGAATAATGGCGTGTATCTCTTTTAAGAGTCGTTCGGTAATTTCGACAATGTATTTGGTATCTTCTTAAGGGAATTAATATAAATACCGGTTTACGAAAAAAGCGTATGGCAAGTAATCAAAA
>DAIQOU010000144.1:0-9758 GCA_036787725.1 Bacteroidales bacterium | reverse complement strand
AATATCATGGATAAAAAACATATACAAATATTACTTTCCAATTTTTTTGAGAAAGATTTTCCAAAGGAAAAACAAGATCGTTTCCGGGCATGGTTTATTCGGGAAGAAAATATACAGGAAAAAGATGAAGTGTTACAGGATATCTGGAATTCTTTACCTGAGTCGGTAGCACTCTCTTCTCTGGATGAACTGACAAAAGTAAACAAACGTATCCATACTCGCAAAACGCCGTTTTATCGTCGCATTGCTGCGATTGTTGCAATCTTCCTTCTTCCGCTGTTGGGAGCTGTAAGCATGTATTTATTTATGCATTCCAACCCGACGGTCGAATCAATCCAATTAGTAGAATGTTTTGTTCCTAATGGCGAACGGAAACAGATTGTCTTGCCGGACGGATCTGCTGTATGGTTGAATGCCGGTTCGTTATTGATTTATCCCAAAGAATTCAATGGGGAGTCAAGAACTATGTTTTTGAGTGGAGAGGGAAATTTTACTGTTGCCACAGATGAAAACAAACCGTTCGTTGTCAAAACAAACCACATTGAGGTAGAGGCTTTAGGTACTGTATTTAACCTCCAATCTTATCCTGACGCAGATAAAACCACAACAATACTGGAAATAGGAAAAGTTCGTGTAAATGACAGAGCCGGTTTACTGACCTCCGTTATATTACAACCTAATGAGCAACTGATCTACGATCACACGAATAACACATTCGATAAAAGGAATGTAGAGGCAGCACGTTTCAAAAGTTGGACCGACGGCTTCCTGGTTTTCCGGCAGGAAAGTTTAAAAAATATTTTCCGGTCACTGGAACGAAGATACAATGTAAATATCAATTATAACGACACTAAATTCGCAAATACCTCCTTTACGGTAAGATTCCATGCTGACGAAACCTTGGAAGAAGCATTGGAAATACTGGCACGGATAGGGATCAATTTCAAATATAAAATAATCAATAATGATGTATATATCAAATAGCTGTAATTACTAATAAAGACAACACCATGAAAAAAAGGTATCCGGGAAGCTGACGGCAAATCACTTCTTCCCGGACTGAAATCGAAAACCACCCGATTCACAGGTATTTATACCTCTGAATCAAAAGAGATAGTATTCAAGTTAATTCTTAAAATGCAAAATTATGAAATTCAGTAATATATCACGAAAATATATCGAAAATCATTTCTCAAAATATATTTTCTTCTTCTTTTTTTTATTCTGTTCTTTTCTTGTAAAAGCGCAGAATCAACCGGTCACTTTAACTCGTGGCATCTCATTGCGGGAGGCTTTTATTGAGATTGAGAAACAAACAGATTTATCGGTCGATTACAATGACCGGTTGATTAATGGCGATACCCGTATTCAAAAGACATTTAATAAGAGCCGTTTGTCGGAAGTGCTTACGTCTATATTAAGTGATATTAATTGTTCATTTGTCATTCAAGGAGGGCATATATTGATTACTCCCGATAAGTCGGCGGAACCTCAGCGTCATTTGATCCGCGGGACAGTGATCGATGCCTACGGCGAACCGGTTATTGGGGCCGGTATTAGGGAAAAGGGTACCGGCAATGGCATAATTACGGATCTGAACGGGAAATTCTCATTAAATGTAACAGAGAATGCAATTCTACTCATTTCGTATATCGGATTTATTACCCGGGAAGTTGCGGTTGCAGGAAAACAAGATATAACCGTTACATTGAAAGAAGATACACAAATCCTGGAAGAAGTGGTGGTTGTGGGATACGGGATAGCCAAAAAAAGTGACCTGACGGGATCGATCTCTCAGGTAAAGGCTGAGACTATGCAGAATTATACGCCTTCGAATGTCGGCGATCTGTTACGTACAAGTATCCCGGGAATGAATGTCGGTTATTCCGTTTCTGCCAAAGGAGGTGGAGATATGATGATCCGGGGCGATAATACGTTGACTGCCGGATCGGGACCTCTCATTATTGTTGACGGGACGATTTATAACGGGGATATATCGGATATCAATCCGAATGATATTGAAAAGCTGGATATTATGAAAGATGCCAGTTCAGCCGCAGTTTACGGTTCCCGGGCTACCAATGGGGTAGTGGCTATTACAACAAAGAAAGGGCAAACTTCGAAACCGGTCATCAATTTCACCGGGACAATAGGAATGGCTACGGCAGCAGACCGGGTTAAACCTTATGATAAAGCCGGTTTTATCAAATGGCGTTCTGATATGGCTAAATCGGTTTACAGTGCGACCGTGCCCCAAACCCCGTGGAGCCCGTTTGACGATCCCCGTACGATCGATTCGCAATATCTCAATGAATGGATGGCTTATCACAGTACTACTCAAGATAATCTGGTGGATGCTTGGTTATCCTCTCTTAAATTAACCGGATTGGAAATTGAGAATTACAAAACAGGAAAAAGTATCGATTGGGAAGATTATATTTTTCAGAATGGTCCCCGTCAGGATTATAATATAAGCCTTTCGGGTAAAAAAGAAGACTTTTCTTATTATTGGTCATTGGGATATATGAATAATGAATCATTGGCCAAAGGGGACGAGTTCTCAACTATCCGTTCCAGGGTGAATATCGAGGGGAAACCGGCTAAATTTCTGAAGGTAGGGCTGAATGCACAGTTCTCTTACCGCGATGAAAGCCCCGTGGCGGTCAATGATGGACAATACAAGGTATTGACTCCTTACAGTTCTTTTTATGAGGATGACGGAGAGACTATGAGATTGTATCCCAATGAAGACATTCAGGCGTTCCATCCGTTATTGCAAAGAAAATACAGAACCCGGGAAACGGAATATTTTACCTTGTTTCCTAAGATATATTCTATTCTGGAATTACCTTTCGGTATCACTTATACGTTGAATTATACTACCCGGTTCGTTTTTTATCATAATCATGTACATGATTCTTCCGAGCATCCGCAGTGGGGTTTATACGGCGGAAGCGCTTCGCGTGAAAATTCTTTACGCAGAGAATGGCAGGTAGATAATATTGTCAACTGGAACCGGACGTTTCCGAATGAACACAAAGTAGATCTTACTCTACTGGCTAATTTCGAAAAGTTCA
This sequence comes from Bacteroidales bacterium, assembly GCA_036787725.1. Taxonomy (GTDB): domain Bacteria; phylum Bacteroidota; class Bacteroidia; order Bacteroidales; family Azobacteroidaceae; genus DAIQOU01. The sequence continues at coordinate 6,681 of DAIQOU010000144.1, read as the reverse complement.
GAAATGATACCGAAAAAATGGAAAATCAGAATTTTAGCCCTAATGATGTTCTGGGCTATCATGATATGTCTATAGGGACATTGCCGGTATTGTCGAGTAACGATGTGGTAAGGACGTCGGATGCATTGATGGCTCGGTTGAATTATATTTACAAGGATAAATATCTGTTGACCGCTTCTGTACGTCGCGACGGTTCATCGTTATTCGGATATTCTAATCCGCATGCCACATTCCCTGCTGCTGCTTTGGGTTGGGTACTATCTAAAGAAAACTTTTTTAAAGTACCGTTTGTGGAGTACTTGAAACTGAGAGCTTCATGGGGAATTAATGGAAATAGAGATATTGAAAATTATGCCGCTTTGTCGAGGATTGTAACAGGAAAATCACTGAATGCAGAAGGAAACGGGAGTGCGATCATTATTCCCACGTTGGAAATAAACACCATGGGGAATAAAAAACTTAAATGGGAAAAGACCGAGGCATATAATTTTGCAATCGATTTCAGAATATTGAACGGCATTCTGAGTGGAGCGGTCGAAGTTTACAATATGTCGACAACCGATGTTTTGGTGAACCGACAACTTCCTACCATTACGGGTTTTAATAGGGTTTATGCCAATTTGGGAGAGATTAAGAACAAAGGGTTTGAACTTTCTTTGAGTAGCCTCAATCTGAAAAAGCACAATATTGAATGGAGATCTGATCTGATTTTTTCTCTAAACCGCAATAAAATTATTACCATTACGGGTGAAAAATATGACGTCTTTGATAATAACGGGAATTTGATCGGTCAGAAAGAACCCGATGATAAGACGAATAACTGGTTTATCGGGCAAGCAAAAGATGTAATCTGGGATTATAAGATCTTAGGTACATGGAAAACCGGGCAGGAAGAAGAAGCTGCCAAATGGAATCAGGCTCCCGGGGATTTTCGATTGGAAGATGTAAATGACGATGGACTGTTAACCGATGACGACAAACAGTTTTTAGGCTATAAAACGCCCCGATTTTCATGGACACTTTCCAATACTTTTAATCTGTACCGGGATTTTGAGTTCTCCTTCGTTTTGTATTCTTTATGGGGACATAAAGCAAGTTATGATTTGGCTAAGCATGATAATCATATCGAGGATCGTTGTAATTCATGGGATATTCCTTACTGGACACCCGAAAATCAATTGGATAATTATGCCCGGCTGAGGTCGGCTCCTGCCAAGGGAGTATCTTATAAAGTATGGTTTGATAAATCATATATCCGTTTGGAAAATGTGGCCATTGCCTATAAAATACCTCCGAAAGTATTGAAGAGAACATCGATTTCCAATCTTAAGCTGACCTTCAATGTCCGGAATGCTGCCGTATGGGCTCCCGACTGGAAATTCGGTGATCCGGAAAATGGGACGCGTTCTCAACGGATTTTTACTTTTGGTGTGAATATGACGCTTTGATTAGAAACTTAATAATATTCGGAAATATGAAATCCGCTTGCAAAAGTTGCAATAAAGAACATGAACATGACGCGGGTTGCCTATGACTTTAAAAACAAAATTATATATGAAAACAATCATGAAATATAAAGTAGCAGTAATCTCTCTTGTCGGCTGTTTACTCTCCGCATGCGGTTCGGATTTTTTGGATCCCAAACCGTTATCGTTCTATGCTCCGGAGAATGTGTTAATAGATGAAGCCGGCTTGCAGGCTGTGTTAGACAAAGCGTTGACCGGTTTAAGGGGTGAATTTTGCACTGATCAGGCTCCGTTTTTAACAAACTTGAAATATTCGGATATTGCCGTCGACGGTTCGACCGATAAGGCGACCCCATGGCAAGACTTGAATAATCAGATGCTTCCGGACGGAACAAATAATGATCTTGCTTATACAAGAATCGGATGGTATTGGGATAATTCGTATATCAATATAAAAAACTGCAATACGGTGATCGGCCGGATTGACGAAGCGACGTTCAAATCGGAAGAATCGAAGAATAAACTGCTGGGAAGCGCCTATTTTCTGAGAGCTTACCGTTATTATATGAAAACGCTTCAGTATGGGGACGTCCCTCTTGTTTTGGAAGAGCCGTCTGATCCTAAAGTGGATTATTATACCACAACCAAGGAATCCATTTGGCTGAAAATGATTAATGACCTGGAATTTGCCGTGAAACATGTACCTGAAGCGAACCAAGTAAATGTCGGGCAGGTCACAAAAGCAGCCTGCAAACATTTACTGTCCAAATATTATTTATTGGAGGGCCGGTTTGATGATGCAATACGAATCACAACAGAGGTGATAGACGGCGGCATACATAAATTATGTACAGAACGCTTCGGTTCGGATAAGAACCGGCCGGAGAAAGATGTAGTTTGGGATATGTTCCGTATTGAAAACAAAAGCCTGTCGGAAAATACAGAAGGTTTGTTGTTGACTATTGACAGATATGGCATGGAGGGAAATACTTCCGGAGTAAATGCCATGCGGAATGCTGTTCCTTATTATGGGCTGACAGGGGTTATAAAAACACCGAATGGTGCGAATGGCTTATCGGATGCGGCTAAAAATGAAATAGGTCTCGTAGAAAAATATGGTAGAGGTATCTCCCGTATTCGTCCTACTTATTATGCACAAAAAGGCGTTTGGGCGATCCGGGGGGAAGAAGATTTTTCCGACTACCGCCATAGAACGGATAATGAAAACTGGATTACCATGGAAATGTTAGTCTATAACAATCAAGCTCTTAAGAATAGTGGGAATGAGTGGTACGGAAAGAATTTGCAGTTATATAATGATCAGGGAATTATTCTATGTAATGATACGATCCGGTGTTGGTTTGGCTGGCCGCATTATAAAGTATGGTATCCGGATCCTGACAGAGTGCAACCTCAGGGAGGTCCCGGTGATTTTTATATTTTCCGTTTGGCTGAAACGTATCTGCTAAGGGCAGAAGCCTACATCTGGAAGAGTGAATGGCAAAAAGCCGCCGATGACATCAATGTGGTGAGGAAAAGAGCTAATGCACAGTACATGTATACATCTTCCGATATACAGTCGCTGCAAATTGGGGCGGTATTGGATGAAAGAGCACGGGAGTTGTATTATGAAGAACCTCGCAAAGTTGAGTTGACCAGGATGGCCGTAACATTCGCCCGGACGGGCATTCCATGTTATAACGGGAAAACGTACAGTATGGATCGTATCACTGAAGATAATTTCTGGTATGACAGGGTGGTGGAAATAAGTGACTTTTACAATAAAGATGTTCGGACTCCGTATGGCAATTATTTTACCTGTTCTCCTTTTCATATTTTTTGGCCGATCCCCTCTTATGCAATAAATACCAATACGGGAGGAATCATCAACCAGAATAAAGGTTATCCGGGAACGGAGAAGAATATTCCCCCGCTGGTTTATAAGGATGAATAGAATTTGTGATCTTGCGGATCAAGTCGCATGTTAAATTTATATCGTTATGAAACGAACATGAAATTTATTTAATTTGTCTTTCGCCAAAGGCGAAGATTAAAATAATTTCATCGAGAGTTCCATACAACCCTAGTGAAAAAAATAAAAAATAACGTATGAAATATTTATCGAGAGTAGTGTTTCTTTCCCTAAGTCCGGGAGTTCTTATCGGATGTAAACAATACCGGGAAGAACAACCCGTGAAACCGCCAAATATCCTTTTTGTGATCAATGACGATCAAGCCTATGCTCATACGAGCTTTGCCGGTTGCCGTTTTGTACAGACTCCCGGCTTTGACAGAGTAGCCGCTAACGGAGTTTATTTCACCAATTGTTACGCCGGATCACCGGGAAGCGCTCCATCACGGAGCGCCTTGGTGACAGGCCGACATCACTGGCAGAATAAACAGGCCGGGCAGCATGCTTCTTCCTGGATGAAAGAATTTGTTCCGTTTGTCGATCTTCTCGAAGCGAATGGTTACCATACCGGATTTACCGGAAAAGGAGTCGATCCTTTCCGTTATGCCGGGAATGAGCAAGAAGAGTCACTATGGAGAAAAAAGAATGCCGCCGGATGGCATGTTTATAATAAACAGCGGTATACGAAAGGCAGTTCATCAGACCCACGGCCGACCGAAGGCATCGGTTTAACGGACTATTATGCCAATTTCCTCGATTTCATGCAACAACGCACAGCCGGACAACCTTTCTATTTTTGGTATGGATCAACCGAACCACATCGCGCTTACGAGAAAGGATCGTGGAAACGTAACGGAAAAGAACTCGCCCGGGTGGATGTTCCCGGATTCTTCCCCGATACGGAAGAGATAAGAGGGGATCTGCTTGATTATGCCGTAGAAATCGAATGGGCAGATTCTCATCTTTTCAAAATGTTGAATTATCTCGACTCTATCGGCGAACTCGACAATACTATCGTTATGGTAACTGCCGATAATGGTATGCCTTTTCCTCGGGCAAAAGCAAACTGTTTTGAATACGGGGTGCATATCCCTTTAGCAATCAGTTACCCGAAAGGATTTCCGGGTAAACGCCGGGTAGACGATCCGGTAAGTTTTGTAGACATTGCGCCTACTATCCTGGAAATGGCCGGGGTAAAGTCCGATGGAATGTTGCCTGTTTCGGGGCGAAGTATTGTGAATATCCTCCGTTCGGAAAAAGAAGGAATAGTGGATGAAACTAAAAAATATGTATTCATGGGACGCGAACGCCACTCCTCTTCCCGGTGGGAAAACCTCGGATATCCTCAACGTGCCGTACGTAGCCGAGAATACCTCTTTATCCGGAATATGAAACCCGAACGTTGGCCTGCGGGTGATCCTCAGGCAATCAATAAGGAAACGGGACGAACCTATCCGATGTACGGTATCGACGAAAAAGGCATCCATCATCCCGAATGGGCATTTACCGATGTCGATGCTGCACCTTCGAAGTCATTCCTTATCGAGAACTATAAAGATCCTGCCATACGACCCTATTTTGATCTGGCATTCGATAAACGTCCGGAATTTGAATTATACGATGTCAACAACGATCCGTTCTGCTTACATAATTTAGCCGGTAATACTAATTATGCAGCAGTTGAGAAAGAGCTGAAGATCGTTCTGCAAAATGAATTGGAACGCTCCGGCGATCCTCGTATTGTAGGTCTCGATAAAGAAGTATTCGAAACCTATATACGTTACGGCCCGATCCGGTTATTCCCCGAACCGCAAAAAATAAATGTTCAATAGTAAACAATTTAATAAATCTGTAAATTATCGATTATGTATAAAAAATTATTCTTATTACTCATTCTTTTCCCTTTTCAACTTTTATGTTCTCAGAGCAATTTACTGACAGACTTTCCGAAAGGAACCGGACCTGAAGAAATAGGAAAGCGTTTAGCTTATCATTTTGTGGGTGGCAGGCACGAACTGTATGCCGGGAGATATATCCATTATGCGGAGGTATGTACTTGGTCCGGAGCACTTGATTTCGCTGTTCTGACAAAGGACCGGGAATTGATTAAACTGTTACAGAATAAGTTCGAGCCTTTCTTTACCCGCGAAAAAGCGTTGTTGCCACCCGGAAACCATGTGGATTACAATATGTTTGGAGGATTGGCTTTACAATTTTATCAGCTGACAAAAGAGGATCGATATCGAGAGATGGGAATGGCCTACGCAGACAGTCAGTGGGAATTGCCAAGGGATGCAAAAATTGAAGAAAAATATTGGGCAGAAAAAGGATATTCCTGGCAAACCCGTTTGTGGATCGATGATATGTATATGATCACTGTAGTACAAACTCAAGCTTATAAAGTGACCGGTGAGCGGAAATACCTCGACCGGGCAGCAGAAGAAATGGTGATGTATCTGGATGAATTGCAACGTCCTAACGGTCTTTTCTATCACGCGCCGGATGTACCTTATTATTGGGCGCGGGGAGCCGGATGGATGGCGGTAGGAATGACGGATATACTTCGTCATTTGCCTGATAATCATAAAGATCGCTCGCATATTATGAAAGGTTATCTCACCATGATGGAAAGCTTGAAAAAATACCAAAGACCAAACGGCATCTGGAATCAACTCATTGATGAAGCCGATTGTTGGCCGGAAACATCCGGATCGGCGATGTTTACCTACGCTTTTATTGTAGGCATTAAACAAGGATGGTTAAATGTCGAGGAATATGCTCCGGCAGCCCGCAAGGCTTGGCTGGCTTTAGTCCCGTATATAGATGAACGGAATAATGTAACCGAAGTTTGTATCGGGACGGGTAAAAAGAACGACAAACAGTACTATTATGACCGTCCCCGCGTTGCCGGAGATTTTCACGGACAAGCGCCTTATCTTTGGTGTGTTACAGCCCTTTTAGAAAAATAAACTCAACTCTTATTTGTTTTTGTGGTAAACAAGTAAAACCAAAGTCATTCGGTAGGTTTTTGGAGATATACCGGTTTTCTTTCTTGTTAATATCCACACAAAAGTACGTTGCGGCAAGAACAAATCGTAGGTTGCCGCAATGTACTTTCGCTTTTTACAGCAAAATAAATTTTCATATTCCCGCAATATGTAAGGCCCTCTTCATACGGTCTCCGGAGGGTCTGCAGTAATCACGGAACTTTTTGTAATTAACCGGTGTTTAATATATAGGGAAATTATTTTACAAAAACATAGAAATGTAATACATCATACAGATTACTCGTTCATTTTTTCT
>DAIQOU010000143.1:0-9766 GCA_036787725.1 Bacteroidales bacterium | reverse complement strand
CTTTTCGAACCGATACATGGGAAGATAGGGATACAGCCATCCGATTCGCCGACTCGGAAATGACGCGATTCCCCCGCGCCTGGCAACTCGACCACGGGAAAAAATGGGTTTGGGGATATGCTCAAGGAGTAGGATGTACAGCCATGCTTAAAGTTTGGAAAAGAACGAATGACCCGAAATATTACAATTACGTTTATCAATGGGCGGACGCCATGGTGCGAGAAGATGGTTCAATCCGCAATTACAAAACAACCGATTATAACATAGACTTTATCAACTCGGGTAAAATCCTTTTTGATATATACAAAGAATCCGGAAAGGAAAAGTTCCGAATGGCTATGGATACCTTATTAAGTCAATTGGATAAACATCCTCAAACAAGCGACGGTGTATTTTGGCATAAGAAAATATATCCTCATCAAATCTGGCTGGACGGTATTTACATGGCAGGACCGTTCATGGCTCAATACGGGAAAGAATTCAATCGTCCCGACTTGATCGATAAAGCCATACATGAATTAATTGTTACTTATAATCATACATTACATCCTGCTACAGGATTATTATACCATGCATACGATGAAAGTCGACAACAACAATGGGCCGATAAAGAAACCGGACAATCTCCTCATTTTTGGGGTAGAGCCATCGGATGGTATTATATGGCACTCGTTGATATCCCGGATTTTGTTCCTAAAGATCACCCGCAACGCGCCGAAGTCATTTCAATTATCGACCGACTGACAAAAGCAATTTCCAACTACCAAGATACTACCGGATTATGGTATCAGATTATAGACATGGGAGGAAAAGAAGGAAACTACCTCGAAGCTTCCGTTTCTTCCATGTTTATGTATTCGATTGCCAAAGCAGTAAATAAAAGATATATAGATTCGAAATACATTGACAGAGCAGAGAGAGCCTACCGGGGATTAATGAATGAATTAATCGTGGAAGAACCGGGAGGAATACTTTCGCTCACCCGCTGTTGTGCTGTCGCCGGATTGGGAGGCAATCCGTATCGAGACGGAAGTTACGAATATTATATAAATGAACGGATCCGCAATAATGATTCCAAAGCTACGGGTCCGTTTATTATGGGATGTTTAGAACTAAACAAATGAACAGGCGTGATTTTTGTCATAGAATAGCCGGACTTTCGTTGTTCCTATCCGGAACAAACTTGTTGAAAGCCGGTTATACGGAAATAAAACCGGCTTACCCTCAAAACCGGATCTCCGATTTTTGTAATCGGTTAACGGCAAAAAACAGAATCCTGGAAGAAAAAGACTATTACGTCTGGTGCTGTGCCCCCATATATGACAAACAAAACAGAGTGCATGTATTTTATTCCCGCTGGCCCGAAAAATACAAGATGGGAGGATGGATACATAAATGCGAGATTGCGCATGCTATAGCAGATCGACCTGAGGGACCTTATACTTATATTGATACTGTTTTAGCTCCTCGACCGGGATATTTTGATGCAACAACATGTCACAATCCGCACATCCAATTTACGGATGGTATGTACTACCTTTTTTACATGGGAAACTGTGACGGGACTGTCTATACCAAGCAAATCGGACTGGCCAAATCCAATTCTCTATTTGGTCCGTGGGAACGATTGAACGAACCTCTTCTTTCCCCCGGCATAGCCGGCAGCTGGGATGATTGCAATACCACCAATCCGGCTTTTCTAAAACATCCCAATGGAGAATATTGGCTGTACTACAAATCTTGGAATAAAAAAGAGTATCAAAATCAACAAGGAAATATACGAGCCAATCGAAAATACGGATTGGCTGTTGCTTCTTCCATAGAGGGACCTTACACCCGGTATGAAGGAAACCCGGTAGTAGATTTCTCCCACTATGGCAATAATCGTCAGGTAGAAGACGCTTATGTATATATGGAAAACGGAATTTATAAAATGTTGATGCGGGATATGGGTTACTTCGATCATACGGTCGGCTTACTATTTGAATCGGAAGACGGATTAAACTGGTCTTCTCCTCAAGTTGCCTGGTACGGAGCGGAGCATTACATCGATCAACCGCCGGCTCCGGCTCACCTGAAAAGATACGGACGATTTGAACGCCCTCAATTATTACTGAAAGACAATAAACCCGACTACTTGTTTACTGCTTCTCAAGGAGGAAAATACATGACTTCTTCCGGGTTTTTATTCAAGATAAATGAAGCCAACTTATGAATTAATAATTACTTTTAAAACACAACCATTATGAAAAAGCTTATTTTTATTATTGTTTTTTTATCGTCTCTTCACATTATTGGAGCTCAACAGCTCGCATTTCCGGGTGCAGAAGGATTCGGAAGGTTTGCCACGGGAGGACGATCCGGAGAAGTATACCGGGTTACCAACCTGAACGACGAAGGCCCCGGATCATTGAGAGATGCGGTAAGCCAACCAAACCGTATTGTTATTTTTGATGTTTCCGGAATAATCCAATTAAAAAGCAGGTTGGTCTTTTCAAGCAATTTAACCATTGCCGGCCAAACAGCTCCGGGGGATGGCATCACAGTATACGGATATGGCGTCTCTTTCTCGGGTGCAGAAAATGTAATTTGCCGTTACATCCGTTTCCGAATGGGAAAAACAGGCAGTTCGGGATCTGATGCTGTCGGACTATCCAATGGGATCAACATGATTTTTGATCATATCTCCGCCTCCTGGGGGAGAGATGAGACATTTTCCATCAGTTGGGACAACAAAAATAAAGAACCGGGCAACATCACCATCCAAAACTCGATTATTTCACAGGGATTAGAAACCCATTCCTGCGGAGGATTAATCCAAACAAACGGAGGAGTTTCTCTCTATCGTAATTTATATATCGATAATAATACCCGGAATCCGAAAGTCAAAGGGTTAAACCAGTTTGTCAATAATGTGATTTATAACTGGGGCCGCGGAGGCGGATATATTCTGGGAGATTCGGAAGGCACTTCTTGGGCTACCATTATAAATAATTATTATATAAAGGGACCGAGTACCACTGTGGCTCCTTATACCCGTGCAAATAATAATTTTCAATTATATGCGGCCGGAAACCTTTACGATGAAAATACAGACGGAATATTAAACGGAACCGAAAGCCGGAAAGATGATTACGGTCCTGCATTTTGGGTAGAAACACCCGATTATTGGCTCACCTCCGAACCGACCATTCCTCAAATGCATCCGGATATCAACAATCTGTTGTCTGCCGAAGAAGCGTATGCCTGGATAGTGGACAGTGTAGGTTGTGTATTGCCTTATCGGGATCAAGTAGACAGCTATTTAATTGACGAATTGACCTCTTTAGGCATAAAGGGGAAATTAATTGCAGACGAATCCGAATTGAACCTGCCCAACAAAGCAGGTCTCCTGTTTAATGCACCGGCATTAAAAGATACGGATGGAGACGGAATTCCGGATGAATATGAGGAACGTTTGAATACCAACAAATTAGAAGATGATGCTATGGAAATAGGAAGCGACGGTTATACAAATATCGAACGCTATATCAACAGTATCACTGCCGGTATTGATTTCCTAAAATATCCTGCCGAAATCGAAGTGAAAGATATTACCTCCAATTCAATAAAACTCGGTTGGAATAATATAGAGAGTCGAGCCGATTCCATCATTATTGAAATAGAAGACGAATTTCGGTCATTCGTTCCGTGCTGCGTTTTAAAAGCAACGGAAGATTCATTCCGGATAGAAAACTTGCAACCGGGAACCGAATATCGCTTCCGTCTGAAAACAAAGAATACTACAATGGAATCTTCTTATTCCGAGATCATAGAAGCTGCAACAAACGAACTTCCTACCGTTCCATTCCCTTGCAGTAACCCCTCTCCCGCTAATGGTGAAGTATTGGAATCTTTCAAAAACATTCCATTTACTTGGGAAAACAAAACAAATGAGTTGGGCGGAAGGCTTTTATATACATTCTATCTGGGAACAGATAAAAATAACCTTCCGGAAAAAGCCTCCGGTTTAAGCGAGAAAAAATATACAGTGGAGCAGTTGGACCAAAAAACGACTTATTATTGGAAAGTAAAAGCAGAAAATGAGTTGGGTACCTCCGAAAGTGATATCTGGTCTTTTACTTCCGGCGAATATGTAGAAAGAATTCCCGTTTTACATTTCCCGTTTGACGAAACATCGGGGAATACGGCTTATGATACAGAAAACCGATTGGAAGCAACCGGTATCGGGTTCATTCCGGAATGGAAGAGCGGAAAAATAAATAATTCGGTTTATTTCCCGGGAATACCCGCTAATTCGTATATGAGTACGGATAACAGTTCGGAATTGTTGTTGGATGCTTCCTCCTTTACCATTTCTCTTTGGTTTAAGTCGTTGGGAGAAGCATCGGATATCTATCTGCTACACAAAGGAACCCATTCGGCCGGCAATGGAGGAACCGGTAAATGGTTTGGGGTTCAATATAAAAATTCAAAGCTTACGTTTGCCGTAGATGACGACAAAACAAAAAGCAATTTAGATATAACCGCAAAAGATCTTTTCGATAACGAATGGCATCATTTAGCTTGCGTAAGAGATCTGAAAACGGAAAAGCTGATTATGTATTTTGACGGGGTATGGGCAGGAGAAAAATCAGACAAAACCAAATTGGGAATCGGAGATCCGAGCCCTTTGATAATCGGAAATTCCAATGTTACTTTCAATACTCCTTATACAGGACAACTGGATGAGCTAAAGATATTCAATGTTGCTTTGCGACCGGACGAAATTACAGAGATATTCAAAAACCCGGTTACCGAAATAGGATCGGTATCCGACAACTCTCAGTTGCTTGTTTATCCCAATCCGTTTTCCGAATCCGTCACATTAATAACAAATCAACCCGAATTAAAAAATGCAGAAATAACGATATGTGACATACAAGGAAGACCGGTATATAAAACAAGTTATCCGGTGGTAGGGAATGAAATCGTAATAGAAAACTTAGATTCACTTTCCAAGGGGGCTTACATTCTTTCCTTTACTTCCGACAAAATCAGTTTCATCCAAAAAATAATAAAAAACTGATCATATAAAGTTTTACAAAATAACACACTCTTATATATAAAGGAAAGTCTGCTTATTACCCGCCGATACCGGAAAAACGACAGAGAGGTTACCGACAGAACAGACTGACAATTAATTATTAATAAACGATATGCAAACCATGCGAATTTTCTTATTTATTACTGCTTTTTTTTCTATAGTTTCTAATCTGAACGGGCAACCGTTACCGAATCGAAAGGATGTCTTAAACGTAATGGTTAAAACAAATGACTATTTCATGCAAAAATATGCAGACTACCGCGCTCCTTCTTTTGCTCATAACAAAATGCGTCCTTCTCATATCTGGACCCGTGCCGTTTACTATGAAGGGTTGATGGCACTCCATCAAATTTTTCCGAAAGAAGAATATTATGAGTATGCATCGGGATGGGCAGAATATCACAAGTGGGGCTTTCACCGAGGAAATACAACCCGAAATGCAGACAATCAATGTGCAGCTCAAATTTATATCGACTTATACAAGTTGGAACCTCATCCGGAGAAATTGAGAAATACAAAAATATGTACGGACATGCTTTTAAATACTCCTCAGGAAGACGATTGGTCTTGGATCGATGCCATTCAAATGGGAATGCCCATTCTGGCCAAGATGGGTGCTTTAACCAAAGACAATCGCTATTTCGAGAAGATGTACCAAATGTATTCTTTTACCAAGAATAATCACGGAGGCAAAGGATTGTACAATGCCAAAGAAGGTCTTTGGTGGAGGGATAAAGATTTCGTCCCTCCTTATAAAGAACCTAACGGAAAGAATTGCTATTGGTCTCGAGGAAACGGATGGGTATATGCCGCGTATGTTCGTATTTTGGAATGTCTCCCCGAAAATGAAAGTCATCGTTCGGAATACATTGCCGATTTCCTGTCTATGTCGAAAGCCTTAAAAGCATGTCAACGCGAAGACGGATTCTGGAATGTCAGTTTGCATGATCCCGATCATTTCGGTGGCAAAGAAACATCCGGTACAGCTTTATTTGTTTATGGTATGGCGTGGGGAATCAATCAAGGATTATTAAGCAAAAAAGACTATCTTCCCATCGTATTGAAAGCTTGGAACGGATTGGTAAATGATGCGGTTCATACCAACGGTTTTCTGGGCCGGGTACAATCTACGGGAAAAGAACCGAAAGACGGACAACCCGTTACATATGATAAAGAACCCGACTTTGAAGATTTCGGATTGGGATGCTTCTTATTGGGAGCAAGTGAAATGTATAAAATGAAATAACCTTTCTCTATTAAAAAACGGAGTTCTGATAAATTTCAAAACTCCGTTTTTCCTCCCTTGTATAAAATCACTGATCGTCCGACTTATCCAACATATTCTCTATACTGTTGATACGGTGATCCGTTTCTCTCTCGATTCTTGCTTTTTCTTCTTCAAAATCGTTTTCTATATTTTTAATAACCACTTTTGAAGCTTCTTTTGCTGCTGAAATTTTTTCTTTTGCTGCCGGATCATTCGAATCTTTCATTTCATCTTTATATTCTTTGAAAGAATCGTTTACTTCCTCTTTCATATCTTTTATTCCGTCTTTCAAGGAATTGATTTCCTCTTTAGCTTCCTTCTTTATTTCGTCTTTTCGGTCGTTGGCTGCTTTTTCGATTTCATCCTGAACATGATCCAAATTAGCATAAATTTCAATTCTCGGATCTCTTTTTTCTTCCATAATCTTCTTTTTTAATTATTAAACCACCTATCTGTTTTATTAACTTCAATACTCTTTCACTTGAATAAGAGAAGAATCCTTTTTCATTCAATTTAATATAAAACAGACAATAAAGGCTTTTTGTTCCGAACGGAACATCATTTAAGATTTCTTAAAATCAAGAAATGATATAAATCAAAAAAAGATTTTATTCTTTGGAAAGATCGGAAAGGTTGGTAAGTATTCCGTCTCTTACACTCCACACCACCGGTTCCGTACCGTAACGAGCATATTTATTTGTCCCGGTCATGTAGTTGAACCGGAGAATAAATTCATCATTCCTGCCGGAAGATAATTCTTTTACAAACTCATCCATTTTAACGGCATAATAAATATTCCTTGTCGTATCCGTTCCTTCTTCCGGAACATTTCTTTTCCATGCTTTTATATAAAAATTACAAGTATCATGGGAAAGAGAATCCGGATCATAAGTCAACTCGTAATCATAAATAACTTGCTTAGGCGCCCGTTGGTCAAATTGAAAAAACAACACAGTATCCAACGAAGTCATAAATACTTTCATGTTAACAATGGAGTCCGGATAAGAACTTTCCGAAACGGGGCCGGTACGTACCCGACTGTGATCCACTTTTTCTGCCTGTAAACCGGTCAAGGTAGGATAAGAACCGACCACCTTATCCTCATTAATAATGTAAGTAGCCAGTATGTAATCACCTAAGGAAAATTCATTTTCAGGAAGAGTATCGGAGTAAATGCCGGTTCGAGTTCGAATCAAGTAAAAGTCTCCTTCATAACCTACCACCCCCGGTTGCCGGTAATAAACAGCAGTATGAGTTCCTTTTTCCAAACAAGCCTGCAATCCGAATGCAACGGCCAAAATTATAAAAATGCTATTTAAACCTTTCATTATTAATGCCGGTTAATTATTTTAATTGCAAATATACATGATAAAAGCGAATTAATCCTTCAAATAAGAAAATCAATGATGTAAAGTAATTTCTCCAACCAACGACCGCGACATGTATTCTTTAACTTGCCGTACACTCATTCCATGCCCAAAAAGAAACATTAATTTTGTAATGGCAGCTTCTGTGGTAATATCATGACCGGAGACCACTCCCACATCCGACAATATCTTGCCGGCATGATATCTTCCCATCATAACCGAACCGGAAACGCATTGCGTAACATTCACGACCACAATTCCTCTATCAACTGCATCCTTTACAGCATTCAAAAACCACGTTTGATTGGGAGCATTCCCCGTACCGTACGTTTCCAATACCACTCCTTTCAATCCCGGAGTATTCAAGGTAGAAGTAACCATATCTTCCGAAATGCCGGGAAATAACTTTAAGATCACCACATTCGGATCCAATAAATAATGAAAATGGGGAGGACGACCGGTCGGCGGGCGCAAAATCAAATGATGATCATATTTGATGTTTACCCCGGCCTCCGCCAATACCGGATAATTATAAGTATGAAAAGCCTTAAAATTGGCGGCATTAATCTTGGTAGTACGATTCCCTCTCATTAAATAATTCTGAAAGAAAATACAAACTTCCGGAACAAAAGCCCTCCCCTCCCGATCTTTATCGACCGCTATTTCCAATGCAGTTATCAAATTCTCTTTCCCGTCGGTACGAAGCTTACCCACCGGCAATTGTGAACCGGTAAGGATAACGGGCCTATCCAGATTTTCCAGCATAAAGCTCAATACGGATGCCGTATAAGCCATGGTATCGGTACCATGTAAAATAACAAAACCGTCATACTTCGAATAATTCTCTTCTATAATTTTTACTAATTTACGCCATTCGTCAAGTCCCATATCGGAAGAATCTATCGGCGGACAAAACTGGTTGGTATCTATTGTAAACTTAAACCGCTTTAATTCGGGAACAAATTCTTTCAAATGACTGAAATTAAACGACTCCAACAAACCGGTTTCCGTATTTTCTATCATACCGATGGTTCCACCTGTATATATTAATAAAACCGAAGCATTATGATCCAACATATAATTAAAACAATAAAGGCAATAAATAAAAGTCTGTATTCTATTTCCGAAACAAAGATAACTATTCCTTTAACATATTGCAGTATTATACATTACCGGAATTCTTCGGAATAAACAGACAATATAATCTCGGCAGCAAATAACCTTCGATAAACCGGAATCATTGTTTTGTTCGATCCATAAAAAAAGAATCGTGTTGTTCTTTGTAAGATGCAACACGATTCTCCCGCCATGGACTTCTGTTATTCCTTTAATGCTGCTGTGCCAGATCGACAGCAGGTATTGCTTCCTGAGTCACCGTTATAACGGTTCCTGCCGGAAGAAGACGAAGTCTCGCTACTCTTTTTTCGTTTGAGTTATTTTTTTCTGCCGAAACCGCTATGTTACCGGCTCCTTGATCCGACTTGGTATGAACCGTCAGCCAACTCGATTCGTTTTCAACTTCCCATTTATCATTGGAAATGACAGTCAGCGTATCGGTATCGCCCTCCGGAGCAATCTTTATCTCTTCCCGAGCAGATTCGACATAACCGGAAGCATCCTGAAATACAGTTATCACCAAGGGAAGCGACTCCTTATAATAAACCGTTAATGAAGAAACTCGTTCTCGTTGGTCATTCGGATTCGCAACTAACTTCAACGACCCGTCCCCCGATGAAATTACCGATAACCAATCGGCATTGGAAACAACCCGGATATCATCGCCCCCCACTCCTATTTCCTTCACTCCGCCGGAGGCTTCCATACGAAATACTTTAGTCGATCCGGAATCAACATCAACATGGATATCTTTCTTTTTCTCTGCCATCATGGACACAACAACTGCCATAGAACATAATAATGTCACTATATTTTTCATTTCTCTATCTTTTTATTATCAATATTTCTCTATTTATTAAACGCTTGAGGTGATAATTAGTTTAATAAACCGGGAACTATTTCTCATATACTGTCAAAAAACATAAAATA
>DAIQOU010000663.1:0-2687 GCA_036787725.1 Bacteroidales bacterium | reverse complement strand
TCTCATTAAACGGTTGTAACGATATTGTTGTATATTTGCAACTCATTTTGTGAATTATCAATAAAAATTTAATATAAATATCACTCATGGAGCTTCAACACTCAATAACAAAAGCCATTGAAAGTTTATATAATAAAGAAGTCGGATCTTCACTTATTCAACTGCAAAAAACAAAAAAAGAATTCAAAGGGCATTGGACATTGGTTGTTTTTCCCCTTCTGAAATTATCCGGAAAAAACCCTGAAGCTACAGCTTCTGAAATAGGAGAATATTTAAAACAAACCGAGCCGATGATTGCCGATTACAATGTAATTAAGGGTTTTCTGAATCTGACATTATCTGCAAATTATTGGGTGGAGACGCTAAATTCAATACATGCCTCCAACCATTACGGGATAAAAGAAGAACTGCCGGATGCCCCATTGGCAATGATAGAATATTCTTCTCCCAACACCAATAAGCCTTTGCATTTGGGCCATATCCGAAATAATCTGCTCGGATACAGTTTAGCTGAAATTTTGAAAGCAAACGGTTTCAAAGTGATCAAAACCAACATCGTTAATGACAGAGGGATTCATATTTGTAAATCGATGCTTGCTTGGAAAAAATGGGGAAACGGTGCAACTCCCAAATCAACTCAAAAGAAAGGGGATCATTTAGTCGGTGATTTTTACGTTCTCTTTGATAAGGAATATAAAAAGGAATTGGCTGCTGCTCAAGAAAAAGGAGCAACCAAAGAAGAAGCAGAAGCCGGATCGTTATTGATGAAAGAAGCCCGGGAAATGCTTCGCAACTGGGAAGCCGGAGACCCGGAAACCGTATCGTTATGGAAAACAATGAACGGATGGGTATATGAAGGATTTGATGATACATACGAAGCACTTGGTGTGGATTTTGATAAGATCTATTATGAATCGGAAACTTATCTGGTAGGAAAAGAGAAAGTATTGGAAGGATTGGAAAACGGACTTTTTTACCGGCAAGAAGACGGTTCGGTATGGGCAGACCTTACCAAAGACGGGTTAGATAACAAATTACTTTTGCGTGCAGACGGCACATCCGTCTACATGACGCAAGATATCGGAACTGCCAAGGTACGTTTCGACGATTATCCGATTAATAAAATGATTTATGTAGTCGGAAACGAACAAAATTATCATTTTCAAGTTCTTTCCTTATTATTAGATAAACTCGGATTTGAATTCGGAAAAGGATTGGTACACTTCTCCTATGGAATGGTAGAATTACCGGAAGGAAAAATGAAATCGAGAGAAGGTACTGTAGTGGATGCTGATGATTTGATAGAGGAAATGATTCATACAGCACGGGAAACTTCAAAAGAGTTGGGAAAACTGGATGGGTATTCTGAGGAAGAAGCTCAACAAGTGGCCGAAACGGTGGGATTGGGAGCTCTGAAATATTTTATATTAAAGGTGGATCCTCGAAAAAACATGACTTTTAATCCGAAGGAATCCATCGATTTTAATGGAAATACGGGACCGTTCATCCAATACACTTATGCCCGAATTCGATCTGTACTCAGAAAAGCGAAAGCAATGGAGATCGAACTTCCTCAAAAAATCAATGTTTCTTTAATAATTAATGAAAAGGAAGAAAATCTCATTCAGCTATTGGCAGATTTCGAAAATATTGTTAAGGAAGCAGCAGACACTTACAGCCCGGCTGTAATTGCTAATTATATATATGAATTAGTCAAAGAATACAACCAATTTTATCATGATTTTTCAATATTGAAGGAAGAAAATAAAGAAAGGAGAGATTTCCGCTTAATTCTTTCAGAAACAATCGGGAAAGTTATAAAAACAGGATTTGCTTTATTGGGAATTAATGTACCCGATCGGATGTAAAAATAATGGAAATCAGATACATACGACATGATAAAATTGACAAACATCGTTGGGATGAAATTATAGACAGATCCCGAGCGGGGAGAGTATATGCTTATTCGTGGTATTTGGATATACTCGCTTCCCGGTGGGATGCGCTTATACTGGGTGATTATGAAGTAATCATGCCTCTTCCTTATGATTTTAAATACGGAATCGGTTATATAGCTACCCCTTTATTTATACAGCAATTGGGTCTTTTCTCCGAAAACCCGGCAGATTCGAATTTATACATCCGCTTTTTGAATGCAATTCCTTCCAAATTCAGATACATAAATCTTGCAGTTAATATTGATTCCGATTTTTCCGGATTTCATACCCGAAAAAGGACGAATTATATTTTGGATATAAATCGTCCTTATGAAGAGATTCGGGCCCATTACCGTCCGGATGCGAAAAAAAGAATAAAAAATAAGGAGGCATTCCATTATACAGAAACGGCAGATATAAAAAATGCATTGACCGATTACAGAATGTATAATAAAATGATGGAATCCAAAGTGAAACCATATATTTACGATCGACTGGAAGACGCATTTGTCTTGGCTCAACAAAAAAATAAATTAATTTCAACTGCATTAAAAACAAATTCGGGAGAAATCTTAGCAACCGCACTATTTTTATTAAGCCACGGAAGATCTTATTATATTGCAGGTTCTCAATCTCCCGAAGGGAAAAAAAAGTATGCAACTCACATTTTAATAGACCGTTTTATCGAAAAAAATTGTCAGACAGTTAAAATATTTGACTTTGAAGGATCAGATATTCCCGGAGTAGCCG